>DATLQY010000208.1:0-5065 GCA_035534975.1 Pirellulales bacterium | reverse complement strand
GCGTCGGTTTTTTTCTGTCGCTCGCGTTCCAGTGTATCGCGCCCCGTTGCAATGCGAGCTGCCTCTGCGATACTTTTTACTTTGGCTTCAACTCCTCTGGAACCTGTAATTTGACCGCCGTCTCCAAAATCCATGCCCGCGAGGTGCTCGATAGCCGCGGCCATCCTACGGTGCTGGTCGAGGTGAGCTGTGTCGACGGCAGTGTTGGAAGCGCCATCGTGCCTGCGGGAGCGAGCACTGGCAAGGCCGAAGCCCACGAGCTGCGCGACGGCGACGCCGCGCGTTACGATGGACTGGGTGTGCTGCGGGCCGTGACAAACGTCCGCAAGATCCTGGGGCCGGCCGTGATCGGTATGGATCCGGCCGACCAATTCGCCATCGACGCTCGGCTGATCGCACTCGACGGCACACCAAACAAGTCGAAACTCGGCGGCAATGCCCTGCTGGGAGTCTCGCTGGCCGCCGCCCACGCCGCGGCGGCGGTGAAGAGCGTCCTGCTTTACCGGCACCTGCACGAGCTTTGGCGGGCGATCCACGGGGCCCACGGCGACGGCCCGCCGGACGATTGCCGCATTCCCCTGCCGATGACCAATATGATCTCAGGCGGGCTGCACGCCGGCGGCAATCTCGACTTTCAAGATTTCCTGATCATGCCCGTCGGCGCTCCAAGTTATGCCGTGGGACTGGAGTGGATCGTCCGCGTCGCCAGGCGATTGGGCAAGCTGCTCACGGAGGCGGGCTACGAGGGGCGGCTGGTGGGCGACGAAGGTGGCTACGGACCACGGCTCTCGAGCAATCGCGAGGCGGCCGAGTTCGTCGTGCGGGCGATTCGCGCCGCCGGCCTCGCGCCAGGAAACGACGTGACGATCGCGCTGGATGTCGCGAGCAGCCATTTTTTCGACGGCCTTCACTACCGACTGCAAGCGAACGGCGGGCGGCGACTGACCAGTGCCGAAATGATCGACGAGTTGGAGTCGCTGGTCACGGACTTCCCAATCACCAGCATCGAGGACGGCCTGGCCGAGGACGATTGGGATGGCTGGAGCGAGCTGACGCGCCGCTTGGGGCACTGCGTCAAGCTTGTGGGCGACGACCTGTTCGCCACCAATCCGGCGCGGCTGCGGCGCGGTATCGGCGCGGGCGTGGCTAACAGCGTGCTGATCAAGGTCAACCAGATCGGCACGTTGACCGAAACGATGGAGACGATGCGGTTGGCCCGCGGTGCCGGTTACACCCGTGTGGTATCCGCCCGCAGCGGCGAAACCGAGGACACGACGATCGCTGATCTCGCCGTCGGCACCTCCGCCGAGTTGATCAAAATCGGCTCGATCCAACGCAGCGAACGCCTCGCGAAGTACAATCGGCTGTTGCTGATTGAGGAGGACATTGGTTACTAGTCATTGGTCGGGGTTCAGGGTTCAGGGTTCAGGAAATCGTCTAAGTGAACGTGTCAGGTCAACGGTACGTCGGCAGTTGTCCACCGCCGACTGTAACCTGTACCCTGTAACCTATCCCCTCTCCTGACTCCTGACTCCCTTGTTTTTCCTCCTTCCTCCTTCCTCCTTCCTCCTTCATCCAAGGCAATTTACACCGCCCCTAACGAAAAATCGGAGTTTTCAAGATGTACGGGTTTTACGTCGATAAGAAAGATTGCTCACAGCATCGGATTTTCCCAGGAGTCGACATTTACACGACTTGTGGCGATTCGATGATGCTATCGCTGGTCGAGTTCGAGCCGCATGCCGTGGTGGAGGAGCATTCCCACCCCCACGAGCAAATGGGGCTGATGCTCGAAGGCGAGGCCGAGTTCATCGTGGGCGGCGAGTCGCGAAAGATTGGGCCGGGAATGATGTGGCGGATTCCCGGTGGCGTGAAACACAAGGTGATCGCCGGCGACAAGCCCGTCCGGGCGTTGGATGTGTTTCATCCCATTCGAGAGGACTACCGGTGAAACGGGGGACATGGCTGTCGGCGGTTCTGGTGCTGGCCCCGGCGGCCGGTTGCGGATCAATGCAGCCCCATACGGTGCGGATCGATTCGACCGTCGGGATGTACCAGATGGCGAAGCTCACCTACCGTATCGATGCCGGTAAGCTCAGCGAACCGGTGAATGTGGCCAATATCACCGGCAAGCAGGTTTCGTACGAGCAAAAGCCGAGCGGGCCCTACGCTGACCGCTCGGTTGCCCGCCTCGCGATCGAGTACCCTCACCCGGGCGGAAAACCGGGCTTCGCCCTGGCTGAAGTCGTCGTGGAAGCGCGCAAACCGCCGGTGACCACCCAGGGGACAAAAAAATCGACCTGGCGCCGCTTGGCCGACGATATGCACCAGATATTGACGCAAAACGGCTTGCCCGGCGTCAAGCTGGCCGACGGAATCCACGAAGCCTGGTACCTCGACCTTCCCCGTTCGGATTTAGACGCCGTCATTGGACAGCTCTCGCAAGCCGGCTACTTCCACCTGGCCGGGAACCCGGCGCCGGGCGTGAATGTGAGCTGCAAAATCGACGGCCAGCAGGTCAATAAGCAATGGGGACACGTGACCGCGCTCGACGAACTGATCGAGCGTGTCCGCCACGAGGGGCAACTCGCGTCGTACACGCGCCCGTTGGACGACGAGCCGTTGAAGCCCGCCGGCGCCCAACCAGTGCGTTTCGCCGCATCCTGGCCGCCGGTCGGTGCCGTGCCGGGCGCCTCGGGGCCGCAAGGAATCAACTCGCCAAGCGGCGACTGGGTCGCCAACCAGGTAGGAGCGCCGGTATCGCAACCAGGTGCGTCGCCGCAACCAGGTGCGTCTCAGGGGATGCCGGCAAATTGGCCTGCGGGGCAAGGGCCCTACATGACCGCCTCCGCGAACCGGGGTGTGCCGGCCGCACAAGTCCCATATACAGCCAACGCACCGGGCCCTTATCAAGCCAACGCACCGAGCCCTAATCAATCCGCCGCGCAGGGACCATATTCACCTGCACCACCGGGGCAATACACCCGGGCACCATCTGGCCGATACCCGCAACGGGTGCAACAGCCCTATGGGCCAACGTCGCAGCCTGGCGGAGCGAGTGGCGCAGCGACCGGGCAGCCCGCCGCGTCTCAAGCGTTTCCATCAACCGCGGCGCGCTATCCTCTCGGCGGCGCGGCGCCGCAGTCGTCGGCACCATCATATGACGCGACTGGGCCGGTACCGTACGGGCCGGGCTACCGCGCGCCGGATGGCCCTGCCGGTGCCAGGTACTAAGAAGGGAAAATCGAAACGCCGCGGCATATTTATGCCGGAGTTTCGACGGAGGAGCGCGTCGCGTCCCATACTGCCCGCGAAATCGGAGGCGAATGGGCCGTTTAATCTCGGCTTGCGCCCTGACTTTGGCCAATCGTTCGCGCTGGGCCAACGGCTGGGCATGTCATAATCCGGGCAAACGGTGCCGTTGCGCGACCAGAATGTGTCCTATTCTTACATTAGGCCCGGTCTAAAGGCGACATTAGCCGCCGGCCTGACCTTGACAGCGTGAAGGGGCTTGATCTATGAACGAGTTACATGAAGGCGGCACAGCTCAGGTCAGTCGTCGGAATGAAGAACGCATGCGATCCGCGGTTGGCCGGCTGCTGAGCAGCTACGAGCCCCCGCCGGACGCGGAACTTCGTGAGGCCGAGCGAAGTTCCTTCTTTGCCCCTGTTTCACTCCTCTTTGACGGCGATGTGTTCCCGAAGTATTCCGCCTTTGCACACGACATCTCGCCCTCCGGGATTGGTATGTTGCACGTGATGCCTCTCCAACTGGGTGAGGTCATCGTCTCGATTTGTCATCCTCGCACTGCACCGATGTCGTTCAGGACGCAGATTACCTATTGCAAGGCGTACGGCGAGGTCTGGTACAGGAGCGGCGGCCGGTTCCTTGAATTGATCGAGGCCTAGAACCGCATCTCCGCTTGCCTCGCGGAGACAGAGGAAACGTCCGAATTCACCGCGGCATTCCAACGGATTGCCGCGCGGCACCAGACACGGTCGCCAGGGCCGCTGAATCGACACTGCCGGCGGATGACACATGGCGCCATCGACGAACGCCGATCGGCACGCGAAAAACGAGCTTTTGAGACGGTGCCATCCGCTACGAATGGGATTCCTTCCCAGTTCGCCCATCCGCCACGAGTTTCGTTTTGTTCGGCGACGGCCGACTTCCCGGCCGTGCAAGGTATAACCATGGGAAGGTATAATCTCGAAAAAAAAGCGCATCACGGCCGCACGAAGCGCGCGGTAATGATGCGCTTTGGTGGTCATGGCGGGAAAACGGCGCTGGGCAACGGTGTTAGGCCTTTTTAGGCGTTAGGCGAGCGGGGGGCGTAAGCCTTCCGTTGGTTCAACACATCGTTTTGGCTGCTGCATCTAGAAACAACGACCCGCCAATAGCCTAGGATTGATCCGTAGCGTAAAGTAGCAGGCACACTCCGTGTGCCGTCGCTTTCCACCCGCCGACCTCGATTCGCTCAAGGTTACGGCACACGGTGTGCCGAGTGTGCCTACTATGCTGCCGTGTACCGCGGCCCCGCGCAAGCCGCGTCCCAAGAGTCATCGCGAGCAAACCGTACCGGCTTCGGTGAAGTTTTGCATGGCGTTTGGCGCAAGTCCTTCCGGAGCAAGGACTTCCAAAAGCGCCAATTGGCGCATCCCGAAATGAGACGACCGCGAGGACATCGGCGTCGGAGAAGATCCAGCGAAGCCAACTTCCGCGCCTCCCACTCCTATCCGCGCCGCGCATCAATGACGGCCTGGCGACGCGCGACGGGGTCAAGGACGGTCGTCGTGCGGTAGTTCAGCGGATTGATCTGCTGATGACCTGCCCGGCCAAGTCGCGGACCAGCGTGGTGATCGCCCCGACGCCGTTTTGCGTTCGCAGGAGGCGGGAGGCGGAACACTAATCCGCACTCATCTTCGCTAATACAAGGAAGGAAAGCCGGACTCCGATTAGAATTAGTGTGGATCAGCGTCGATCAGAGTTCCGATCTGGGTGGCTCGCTTAAACCGTCCCACGGGCGAGACGTCTGGGGCTGGATCAGCCGGCGGACGAATCGCCG
>DATLQY010000207.1:0-3375 GCA_035534975.1 Pirellulales bacterium | reverse complement strand
CCTGAACCCTGCGCCACAATTGAACCGGTCGAGAACCGGCGGTGACGACATGCGCCCAGTGCTTACTCGCCCCTCCTTGTTCAGCCCCATCCCTGCTGGCCACGAAACAGCTAGCATTGAGCAAGCTTAAGATCAAGGCCTCTTGCGCGATTTGCCGCGATCGGCTAAATTGTCACCCCTATGGGCCCAATTGCCTCGCGCGAATTTCAGCGGATTCTTCTGATCAAACCGTCGGCCGCCGGCGATGTCGTGCATACGCTGCCGGTACTGGTGAAGCTCCGAGCCCGCTACCCGGCCGCCCAGATCGACTGGCTAATCACTCCCGAGAACGCCGAATTGGTCCGCTGCCATCCGGCGCTCTCCGGCGTCGTGCTCTTCGACCGGAGGCGGTTTGCCCGCTTCGGCCGCGACTGGGCGGCCACGAAGGATATGCTGAATCTATTGCATACCATCCGGCGCGCCCGCTACGAAATGGTGGTCGACATGCACGGGCAACTCCGATCGGCCCTGTTCGTATTGGCCAGCGCCGCGCCGGTGCGCGTCGGCTTCGCTCGGACTCGCGAAGGGGCCTGGCTCAGCTACTCGCACCATATTCCACTACCGACGATGGAGGCCCACGCGGTAGACCGCTATCTTTGGCTCGGCCCCCTGTTGGGGCTCGACGACCGGCCACCCGATCTTACCATGCACCTGCCGCCGGAAGCCGACAGCGGCGTGAGGGAGCTGCTCTCGCGTCACGGTCTTGCCGAGCGGCCGTATGCGCTTTTGGTGCCGGGCACGGTCTGGGAAACGAAGCACTGGCGGGTCGAAGGGTTCGCCGACGTCGCGCGGCACCTTTTGGCCCGCGGTTTGGCCGTCGTGCTGGCCGGTGCGCCCCGCGACCGCCAGCGCTGCGCCCAGGTCGCCGAGGCCTGCGGAGGCGTGTGCGATCTGTCGGGACAAACCACGTTGGCCGGGCTGGCGGCGTTGATCCGCCGCGCGACCACGTGCGTGACCAACGATTCGGGCTCGATGCACCTGGCCGTCGCGCTGGCGAAACCGGTGGTCAGCATCTTTGGCCCGACCAGCCCTTTGCGCACCGGGCCCTATGGCAGGCCGGAGGTCGTGGTCCAAGCCCAACTCGGATGCTCGCCCTGCTACTTTCGGAAGCTTTCCCGCTGTCCGCACGACCACGCCTGCATGCGCGAAGTCACGTCGGCCATGGTCATCGAGCGGTTGGAACGACAATGGACCAGCGCCGCGGCGTAACGCCGGCCTGTAGGGTGGGCCGGTGCTCGCCAAAGGCGAGCCTGTCGTGCTCCACAAATCCACTTCGCACTGGCCACGGAGCGGCCGAATCGACGTTTCCACGCAGAGCGTGGGAACGAGGGGACGGACTGCCGCGGCGGCGCGAGGAGGCGCTCATACGTCTTCGCCGTCGGGTCCGCACGTGAGCCGCACCGGACCGTCCTTGGTCATGGCGACGGTGTGTTCGAAATGGGCGCTCGCCTTGCCGTCCTTGGTGACCTGGGTCCAATGGTCGCGCAGCCCCTTGACTTTCTGCGTGCCGATATTGACCATCGGCTCGACCGCAATCACCAATCCGGTGCGGAGATCGAAGTCGCCGTTCTTGACGAACGGCGCGCTTGAGAAATTGGGCACTTGCGGATCTTCGTGCATCTCGCGGCCGATGCCGTGACCGACGAAGTTCTCGACCACGGAAAAATTGTGGTCGTGAACGTACTTGGCCATTTCGGCCGCCACTTCGCTCCAGCGGCGCTTGACGGCCATTTGCTCGATCGCCAAATCGAGAACGCCCTTGGTTACCAACAGCAACCTCTGGAGCTCGGGACGGACCGTGCCCACCGGCCGCGTGACCGCTGCGTCGCCACACCAGCCGTTGAGCTTGCAGCCCGTGTCGAGGCTGACGATGTCCCCCTCGCGCAGCACGCGGCGGCCGGGGATTCCGTGGACCACTTCGTCGTTGACCGAAATGCAGGTCACGGCCGGAAAGGGGACCTTGCCGGGAAAACCCTTGAACAACGGCACGGCGCCGTGCTCGGCGAAAAAGCGGTCTATCGAGGCGTCGATCTCGGCGGTGGTCACACCCGGCCGCACCAGCGCCGCGGCCTTCTGGTGCGCCTGCCAAACGAGCAGTCCGGCCTCGCGCATCAAGCTGATTTCCCTTGGCGACCTGAGATTGATCACGCTCGTTCAGCTCCCCGGCGCTTCACCGCTAAGCGGTACTTCACCGCGAGCGGACCGCAGGGCCGCCTTGATGCGCTCGAACACCTCATCCGGCGTGCCCAGTCCGTCGATCGTATGCAAAATGCCGCGTTTCTGGAAATAATCCAAGAGTGGCCTCGTTTGGCGCCAATACGACTCCAATCGGCGCTTGATGACCCCGGGCTGGTCGTCGCCGCGCCCGCGCCCGGCCAGGCGCAGGATCACCGCCTCGTCCGGTACGCGCAGCTCCAACGCCACATCGAGCCGCATGCCAGACCGGGCCAAGGCCTCGTCGAGCAGGTCGGCCTGGCGCTGGTTGCGGGGCACGCCGTCGAGCAGGGCGCCGGCCCGGCAGTCGGGCCGCTCGAGCCGTTCGCGGACCATGTCCATGACGACGTCGTCGGGCACGAGATCTCCCTGGTCCATGAAGCTCTCGGCATGGAGGCCCGCGTCGGTCTTGTCGCGCACCGCCTGGCGCAGCATGTCGCCGGTTGAGAGGTGCGGAATCCGCAGGTACTCGGTCAACCGCGCCGACTGCGTGCCTTTGCCGGCCCCGGGCGGACCAATGAAAATGAGCCGCATCGCAATCCCGGGCCCGTCGGGCCAACTGCGCCGCCTGGATGGGTTCGCCCGCATGGTGGAAACGTCCAGTGGCGCTGTGGGTTATTTTTCCAAAAGCCCCCGATAATTCCGCATGACCAGGTGACTGTCGATCTTTTGCACCAGGTCGAAGGCGACGCTGACTGCGATCAAGAGGCTCGTGCCGCCGAAGAAACTGGCGATGTTGCCCGACACGTTGATCACGAGCCCCACCACGGTTGGCATGACGGCGACCAAGGCCAGGAAGCCGGCGCCGACGTAGGTAATACGGATCATCACCTTTTCCAGGTAATCGGCGGTCCGCTTGCCAGGCCGGTAGCCCGGGATGAACGTGCCGAAGTTCTTGAGATTGTCGGCCATGTCCTTGGGATTGAACGTTATGGCCGTCCAGAAGTAGCAGAAGAAGTAAATCATCACGACGTAAAGAAGGTTGTGCATGTAGCCGGTGTACGACTTGAATACCGTCGCCAAAGTCTGCAGCCAGGCTTGCCCGCTGAAAGTGGTGCTGAGCCATTCGAAACCGATCGTGGGGAACATCAACAGACTGCTGGCGAAGATGATCGGCATCAC
>DATLQY010000206.1:0-13781 GCA_035534975.1 Pirellulales bacterium | reverse complement strand
CGAGCCCGCCGCGCCGCGCTCGGTCGACACTTTCACCCTGCGCGCGGACTGCGATGGCGATGGTTCCTACGAAACCGTACTAGTCGACCGGGCGCCGCCGCGCAACGATGGGACGCCCAACCGCTATTTATTCGCACCCGTCGGGAACGCCGTCCCTGGCGTTCCGGTTGCCTGCGTTGGGGCACTTGGGCGGCACGAGACCAACAGTCCGCGGCTTGAATCGCAAGCGGGCCGTACAATTTCAGTAGGTCGCGCCACGTACAATCGCCTCGCGCCGATCGTCGGCGCCCTGATGACGTATGCCTTCTCGCTGTGTCTCGCAACCGCAAGAGGTGCGTTGAGAGCAATGCGGACCATACAATCGCGCGATCACAAGCTGCCTCGACGTCGCCTGCGGGTGGTGGGCGGGGTGTCCGTGATGCTCCTGTCCGGCATCGTGCTGTTCATCGTGACCGGGAAGGGAACGGTGCGGATCGAAATTAACGACCCGGCCATCGAAGTCGTCGTCGATGGGACGAGCGCGACGGTCAAGGGAGCGACTAGCGAGCCAATCGAGCTTCGCGCCGGCGTTCACGTACTGAGGATCAAGTACCGCGAACTAGATTTCGAGACGAACAAATTCACCCTGAACCGTGGCGACACCGTGACGCTCAAGGTGGAGTTGCTGCCGGGAATGGTGCGGGCCGCCTCCGGAGAGGTGGCATTGGGCGAGAGGCCGCTTCTTGCGATCGCGCCATTCGACACGGAGCATGCGACGGCACTTCAAGAAGCCTGGGCAAAACATCTCGGCACTGAAGTCACGATCACGAACTCTTTGGGGATGAAGCTACGTTTGATCCCACCGGGCGAGTTCTTGATGGGTACTGACCAAGCGGAGATCCGAAAGCTCTTGCGCTCAACCCGCGAGGATTTCGCCAACGAAGCCCCACAGCACCGCGTGCGCCTTACGAACGCATTCTACCTGGCCAGCCATCCAGTGACACTTAAGCAGTACCACGAAGTTATGGGTGTCCAACCATTGAGCTACGGCTATAGCTGGTTCGACGCAGTTGATTTCTGCAACGAGCTCAGCGACCACGAGGGGCTACCAGCGTATTATTTGCGGCAGGACGAGGACGATCCGTTGAGTGAACCACCGGACTCAGGTGTTCGACGAACTGGCAACGGTAAGAATGTGACCGTGCAGGGTGGAAGCGGCTATCGATTTCCCACGGAAGCCGAGTGGGAGTTCGCCTGCCGCGCGGGAACCCTGACCCGCTGGTGGTTTGGAGGGGAAGACCAGAAATTCGCCGAATACTGGCGTGACGTTTTACCTGACGTAGTCACACGAACACCAGGGAGATCGCGAGCCAACCCCTTTGGACTATTTGACCTTCTTACCGGTGGCGGCGAATGGTGTTGGGATTGGTATGGCGCGTACTCGGCGGCGGAGGAGAACGACCCGATTGGTCCCGCCAGGGGAAAGGAGCGCGTGACGCGTGGGCGTGCAAACCGCCCGCGTTCGGCAACGCGCACGTACATTGCGCCTGCGTCTGACCACGGCTTTTTCGGTTTCCGTGTGGCGAGGACATACCCCTGAGAGGCGCGTACTGGGCTTGGGCTCGGCGACAGAGTGGGGCCGAACTCAAGAGAACCATCCCCGTATCTCCTCCGCATCCCCATTTCCCCTTCAAAGTAGAGCGATATATGATCGTGCGACGAAAGACCATCTGGCGGCAGTTGGCGAAACGATTCGTGGTGCTGGGCTTGGCGACCTTGGCGCCGACCGTGGCTTCGGCCCGCGTGCCTTACCGATCAAAACCGCTTCCCGCCGAACGTCCCGCCATGCAAGCCACAGCGACCACCGCAGGCGATCGTGAGCCCGAGTCGGCCAGCTCGGTTGCCCCATCGTCTGGGCCGAGCACTCAGCGCGATGCCGACGCACCGGCCTTGCCGGCCGGCAGCGACGACCACCAAGCCACTGCAGGCGGCGCGTGCCTGGCGGCAGGAGCGTGCGGCATGCCGACACTGGGTACCACCGTCCATTGGATGCCAACGCCCGATGACGCCGGCAAGCTGGCCGAGAAGGAGCACAAGCTGTTGTTCCTGATTCAGGTCTCTGGGAATTTTGCTAGGGAGGGGTTTACGTGAAACAACGCCCAGGCATACAGGGCGGGCGCCCTGTCGGATAAGCGTGTCGGCGAATTCTTGAACCAACATTGCATCGCCGCCTATCAGCAAGTCGGCGATTTCGAAGTCACCAAGGTCAACGGTCAGGTGCAAAAGAACGGCGGCAACGTCGTCAGCTATTTTCTAACCCCCAAGGGCTTGGTGATCGACGCCGTGGTCGGGCCAGTGCAGGCCGACAAGCTCTTGAGCGAGGCCCAATGGTCCGAGCAACTCTTCGAACAGATCTCGAAGCGCCCGGCTATGAACCAGGTCGAGCTGGTCCGACAGGCGCACCTGGCCCAGTCTGCCGACCGCGTGCATCAGTTCCTGGCCCAAAAGCCGTTGGCGCCCCTCCCTGTCGTCTTCGAGTACGTGTTCGAGAAGCTGGCCAACCAGAAGGTGGCCAAGGACCGCGGCGGGGCTATAGCGGCGGGGGCCAGTTTGGAAAAGGCACGCAAGAGCGGGCGGCCCGTGCTCCTTGTGCTGTTCAAGGGAAACACCGACCATCCGGCCTACGACGCCGCAACGGCGCGGTTGCTCCACAGCCTGGCGACTTCGGCGGCGGCCCGTCCGGCCAAGAGCTGCCTCGTCGTTCCGCTGCCGATCGACGAGTTGCCGGCGCTATCAAACCTGGCCGACGTGCCCGCCTACGACCTGGCCGAGCGCGCGACACCAACGATGGTGTTGCTGCGTCCCAGCGGCGAGCAGATCGAGGCCATCCCCGCCGCGCTCGATCCGCGCGACCTGGCCGCCCACCTGTGGACGGCGCTGAACGAAGTCCGCTTCCACAAGGCCCAAAAACTCCTGGAGGCGGGCGACACGAAGTCGGCCGCAATGTACCTGGGGCTGGTCAAGTCGTCGCCCGCCAAGGGCCCTTTGAAGGAGTTGGCCAAGAAGCAGTGGGAACGCCTCCACGCGGGCGGGTCGGTCGAACCGACCACCGCCGTACGGGCTGCAAAAACCGTCGCTTCGGCGTCGGCCCCTTCGGGTCGTTCGACCGATTGATTTAGGGAAACAGCACAGTGAACCATCACTAAATCCACCAGCGCAATAAATGCGTGGTACAATCAACATCACCAAGGCCAAACGAAGGACACGGCGATGAAATACATGGAGATGGCTCTGGTCGTCTATTGCGTGTTGGGGGCGGACGGCAACGTGGCGCTGGCCGCTGACGGCCCAAGCGCTCTTGGCGCGATGGGCTTTGGCGGCACGTTGCTCGGTTCCAATGATCGCCGCCGCGTCCGGGGCACCACCCAAGCCAGCCCGACTCGAATCACGACGACCGCCTTCGCTCAAGACCGGCGTAACCTTTACCTCGACGATCGTCGCAGGAGGGCCGAGCAGCATTTCGAGCTGCGACGCATGAACGACAGCTACCGCGCGCAGCGCCGTCGGCCGAGCCTCACGCCGGAACAACTCGCCAACATTAACGAATCGCGGCTCCCCCAGCGATTGACCCGAGAGCAATGGCAGCCATCCGACGGCGTCATCCTCTGGCCCTCGCCGCTACGCGGCGAGGTATACGCCGCCGACCGAGCGAGATTGGAACAACTGTTCGCCGAGCGTACGTCGGAAGACTGCGGCATCGGCGGCACCGGTTACGGCGAGGTGCGGCAGCGCACGCGGCAAATGCGCCACCAACTGAACCGGAGCGTGAAGCAATTGAGCGTCGAAGAATACAGCCTGGCCCGGAAGTTCCTCGCCAGCCTCGCCTATGAGGCACGCTTCGAGCAGGTGGCGGCAAAATAGATTAGAACTTAGAATAGAATGCACCCAAAACCGAACCCAAGAGCCCGAATGCACACTCCCGCCGACCACGATGTGATCGAGACGCTCATCCGCGCCATTCCGCTCGCCTTGAAGCGCGTGCTCGCCGAAACGAAGAAAACTGCGCAGGCGACCGCCGCGCACGGAGCTCGTCTCGCTGGTCTTGGCAAAGCGCGCTGGCACGCCAGAATGCTTGAACGCAACGCCTTCGACTCCAACGTCGATCTCGGTCGCCGAATGGCTGAGTTGGGAATTGGGGACGCCGAGCAGCGAGCGCGAATCGCGCGACATCACGACTCAATACGGAACCTCCAGGTCGCCGGGGCGAGGGCCAGCCGCTCGGCAGTCCAATTGGAAGCAGAAGAGGCAAAGCTCGCCCAAATCGAATTGCAACGCGGCGCACCGCCCGCGGGGGCCGAGGTTGAATACGTCGCCGCCGTCTCGGCCCGCGACGCCGTGCTGGCCCAACAGGTCCGCGTCGCACTTTTGCGTGCTGCGGTCCGACCCGACAATTGGGCGCACGCGCTGAGGCTCCTTGCGGGTTATGTCATCGTCTGCCTGCTGCTGGCGGTCCTGATTGTCGCGCGCACGCCCGAGCGCGGAGCCGCGCCAAATCGCAATGGAGCTCCCATAGCTGTGACGGATGCCACGCCGTCGACGACGATCGAAACGCAGGATGCCCTGCCGGCAACGCTCACGACGGAACAGGTCGTTGCGCAATCTGAACCGTCCGTCGCGTTCATCAAGGGTCGGCGTTCCAGCGGAACCGGATTCATGGTGAGGCCAGGGGTCGTCGCGACGAACAAGCATGTCATCGAGTCCGAGTTCATCGACCAAATCAAGGTCCATTTTCCTTCAGCCGATGCCAATACCCGTGGACCATTTTCGGCAGAGCTCCAATATGAAGATCCTGAACGAGACCTGGCCTTCCTATCGCTCAGTTCGTCTTTGCCGCCCCTCGAGATGGCTCCGCAACACGCGTTTCGCCGCGGTCAGGAAGTGATCGTCATCGGGAACCCGGGTGTGGGTGACGAACTCATCTTGCAGAATGCCATCAGCCGGGGCGTGATGAGTACGCAGGCCATGATCAAGGGCCAGCAATACTATCAGTTGGGCATTTCGGTCAATCCCGGCAATTCAGGTGGACCGGTGCTTGACGCGTCGGGCCTCGTCGTCGGCGTAATCACCTTGAGAGCATCGAATCAAGAAGGCTTGGGGTTCTGCATTCCGCTCCCAGACTTGAACGTCGCCGTGGCCCGTTTGGACAGCCTCTCGATTCCGGAGATCGCCTCTATTCGCTCGGACCACCAGATGCGCGTTGAGCGAACCGCCGGAGGAGAGATTGGCAATATTGCCGAAGGGAAATGGGCGCGCAGTGCATCCAAGTACCCTCGTGTTCCAGAATCCGCGAAGAACGCGATGAACGCTGTCACAAAAGTTGCCGCCAAAACGGAAGTCGGCATAAACTACAAGGACTATTCGACAGCGGTGGGTGAGGCGTGGGCCGAGGTCAAGATATTCGCGGAGTCACCGGACGGCGAAGCAGTACCAGAATTCAGCTACTTGCTTATATCAGCCATGGACAAGCACAGACTCGCGTTGGATGTTTGGAGAGGACAGTTTCACGACGGCCCTACAAGTTATGACGAGGATCTTAGCACACTAGTCCTCAAGGAATGCTGGAGAGCCGCACAATGTCGCATCGAGACTGCGAGGTCCCTCATCCGCAAAGACGATGTTGAATCTGGGGTTTCGCGCGTCGCCGTTTTGCATCAGGCGGACGAATCCTACGAGACAACAGTACGATCGCTATTAATTCTACTATCAGCGGCGAACGCTGTCATTCTCGATCAGAGTCTTTATCTTCTCTACGACTGCGTTCACATTCTCGTCAAGCTTCTGGTGACCTCCGTACTTCCTGTTCACGAGTAAACCAAGTCGCCCGAGGAGGTCTGACGACGCGGGACTGAAGAGCTTGTACTCGCTCGCCGCGCTGACAGACCTTTCCCTCCCCGGACTCACGTGACGGACGCGGGCAGGCTGACCTTAAGAAGGCTCTTCCCAATTGCCGAATCAGCCGTTGAGGCGTCATCGGCGGTGGCCTTCACCGCTTCACCGGCGGCCCGCGCCCTGCGTTTGCGGGTTTCTTGCGTCAGTTTGCGACAGTAGACGCTTTCCGCTTGGCTACTTGAACCTTGAGGCGAGCTACTTCTGACCCCATCCCGCCTCGTCCAGCCCGTTGTCATTCAAGAGCGTCATAATCTCTTCCGCGGCGCGACCATTCTCGGCGTCCAGCAGTGGCGTTACGGCCCCCTCTCGGATGGTCGCAGCGAGTTGCTGGGCGAATGGGCCGGGCAGGTGGTCACCGCAGAATCGCGACCAGTGACCCTTGAAGAGTTCGAGGCTCTGCCGGTAGCGCTCCATATTGGCAAACCCGATCGCCTTCGTGGCTTCGTAGGCCGCTCGCGCGGCGAGATACGCGGCAGAGTTGGCGCGGCGGTACTCTTCCAAATAAGACGCAGAAATGTGCTGGAAGAAGAACCAAGTGAAGAGTTGCGGCATATGGCAGGCACCCGCATGCTTGTCATAACTCAACTTGTCCAACATGTCCGCCAGGAAGCGTTTCAGCTCCTTGTCCCAATATGACCAGTACCCGGACATGTCGAGGCCGTAGGCTTCCATCCGCCGGAAGATCTCAGGGTGCTGCATCTCGTTCGAGAAGATCCCGTGCAAGTAACTTGGCAGATGGGCGGCAATCCCGCAGTACCCCTCTTCCACCAGGATTCCGTGCAGCAATTCATGCACCGCGGAACAGTTAACCCGGTCGGAAAACTCGTCGATGAAGATGTGGATCGCACCGCTCCACGCGCAGTAAAAACTCTGTGGGACGTGCGGGATTAGAGACAGCGAGTGAAGCGCGACCATCCGCGTGGTCAGCTTGGTCAAGTCCTGGTAAGCGGCCAAGATCGCCGGTTTCCCGAGATACTCATCCGAGTTCAGGCGTGGAATATCGAGCGGCGTCAATGGCGGTTCCTTAAGGCAGTTGGCCGAGCAAGCCCTCCGTCCGGGCCGCTGCTCGTCCACGTCACATCACAAATCCATTGGGCGTGTCCTCGCGACGGCCTGACTCGCGCCTTCCATGATACATCGGGCGTCCGCCTCAGTCACATCGACTGGTGCGTCGAACGGCGGCCCGTTAATTCCCGGAAATGGCCAACCGACAGGAACCCGCGGAGCCAAACTGAGCGAGCCCAACGCCGGCCGGATAACTCAAATCCGCCGGGGATCCCCGCGAGACCAAGGCCGACTAGCCCACTATGGGGGATGTGGGATGGGACTTTTTGGCTCCGTCCGCACCGTGTCGGGCACCCTTTCACCGCGTTCCCGCTCGACGGTAGTGTCCTAATTTGCCCAAAAGATTTTTCGCCGATGGCACGTTTATTTTTTGACGGCTGACCATGCCGCCAATACCCCCTCCTTCCGAAGCGCTTCCATCAACTCGTCGATGCTCACCAGGATGTCACCAAATCTTGGTTCTTTTGGGTCTGGTTTTGGGATGTCCAAATGAACCTTACCGCTTTTCAAAGCGCAAATCAGCGTCCTCTGCACTTGTTTCTTTCCGGTTTCCGTGCCGCGGCTTGTTCCAATAATCTTAGTTGCCATTTTTTTCTCCTAACGCAAAATACCCCACGGCGACCATGATAGGCCGCCGTGGGGTGGCACGCAATCAACCCCAGACCGCCGAGACCTCCGCGAACAACTCCGCGAACGACCCACCTATGATCTGCCAGCCCCGCCATCACCGCCGGGATGGGCATCCGTCGGCCCGTCTTGCCGGGCTTCCGTGGACGCCAGCGGTAGTTGCAAAACGCGATGAAGGCCGCGATGGCGGCTTCCAAGTTTTTCAGCTTTTTCGAGATGCCCAACGACAACCGCGTAAACACCGTTTCATCAGGGTTCGGATCGTCAAATTGTGCCGCTCGACTCCTATCGACACCAGCTTTGCTGGCTCCCTCCACCCCCGTCATCGGCTCTACCCCGGACGGCTTTGACTCATCCGGCCTGGCGCGACGGTGCCACCCTGGGCGGGCCGGCTGATTGGGACGTCAACCCATGGAACGACCGGCTATTGCGGACGCGCGAGCCATCGCGGTATCCTGGAGATATTGAAGTTTGAAGCTGGGACCGAGCGCGTTTGCCAAGTTTCTTAGGCAAAAGCGTGTGGCCCGGCATGGCACCGAATGGAGGGCCGGAAAATGGCAAGCGTGGTTGAACTTGAGCATCAGCTTCGCGAATTGCGACAGAAAGTCGAATCGCTGGCGGCCGTAGGTGAATCTCCCAATGGTTTCGCATATCCACAAGGTCCGTTTACCGACCGGCTGCGACAAATCCTCTTGGTAACGCGCGATCTATTTCCCGGCCCTGTCCGGGTGGAACTTCAGGACGACCCAGAGGTCGTCGTCGAGCCGTATGTGGTTTTTACCGTCGAGGCTGAGGGTGATCCAAAGGAAATCGTGAGGCGGCGATGCGTATGGCACGAGCGGTTGAGGTGTATTCTGTCGAATCTCGATGAAGACATCGGACTTTCGATCAATCCACGAGAGATGGCATGAAAGGCCAGGAATTCATCCGTTTGGCCAGCAAACTTGCGGCCATGGGGAGCCGGGACGAAGCATCTTGTCGGAGCGCGGTCAGTCGAGCGTATTACGGAGCGTTCCACGCGGCCAGAGACTTGTTGGCGGATCTTGGATTCCCTGTTCCGTTCAGCCCCTCAGCCCACGTGTTCATCCAGCGACGGTTGATTGGCGCTGGTCAGGCCGACGCGCATGCCGTGGGTTCGATGTTGGCAGATCTCCACCGCGCACGACTGAGGGCCGATTACGATCTGAACGACGTTCCTGCGGGGACCATACAATTTGCCCAGAGTTGCGTTGAAACCGCCCATTCGCTCGACGCGATCGTGGTTGTTTGCCGACAACCGCCCATCTTTGCCGAGATTCAAGCGGGAATCGCTGCCTACGAGCGGAAGATCGGTGGCTAATGTAGCCCGGTCAGGCGCCGGATCAAAACACGGAGACATCGGACCAACGGCTTGGGCCGACGACATTATGGGTCGGCCACCACGACGTTCAAGCCGCCGACGCCGGCCAAAGCTCAAATTCCCAGGGCATTTTCCAACGCTCCGCGCATCACCACCGCGTCGGGCTCGATGCCGGTCCAATACCGCACGCCGACGACGCCCTGATTCACCAGCATACCCAGGCCATCGAGCACCGTACACCCGCGCCGCTCGGCTTCGCGGATCAAATGCGTGCGCGGCGGGTTGCCGATCACGTCGGCGACGACCATCCTCGGGTTCAGGCCATTCAGATCCAGGCTCAAGCGGGCCTGGGCATCGTAAAGACCGATCGACGTGGCATTGATGACGATGTCGGTCCCCTCGCCAACGGCGTAATCGCCGCGCCAAACGGCGAGCTCAGCATCGAGCTTCAGCGTTCCGCGGAGCAAGTCGACGAGGGCTGCGCCTCGCTCGCCGGAGCGGTTGACGACGGTGAATCGCTTGGCGCCCGCCAGGGCGAGCTCGACCGCAATCGCGCGCGCCGCCCCACCGGCGCCGAACAGCACGACGGACTTGCCCTTGGGATTGCTGACCAAGGCGAGTGATTTCAGGAAGCCCTTGCCGTCCGTGTTTTCGCCGATCAGCTTCTCGCCGCGCCGGACCACGCAATTCACGGCGCCCATCAAGGCCGCGGATTCGCCGAGCGAGTCCAGGTGCGGGATCACGGCGACCTTGTGCGGCAGACTGCAGTTGAAGCCCCGGAAACCCAGGGCGCGAGCTCCCCGCACGGCGGCCCCGAGATCCTCGGGCGTGACCTCCATGTTCACGTAGCGCCAATGCAGGCCATGGTGAGCGAAGGCCGCCTCGATGATGGCCACGGTCGGATTACCCGCCGCGCCCTGCGACATCGAGCCCACGAGCTCGTGAAGAAAGCCCGCCTGCTTGCTCACGGGTTGCCGCCGTTGTTTGGATTGGCTTTGTTTGGTCCGGCAAGATCGGGATCCATCGCGGCGTCCGCCAGGCGGTAGAGCCTTGTGGGTATCAACACCTGCGGCGGTAACGTCTCGCCTTTGGAATGACGGATGATCGATTCGACGATCTGGTCACCCATTTTGTCGGGGAATTGTACAGGGTCGGCATAGATTTTCCCGTCTTTGATGGCCTGCTTCCCCTCGGGTTGGCCGTCGAAGCCGACGATCATCACCTGTTGGGTCCTGCCGGCCTTTTCGAGCGCCGCCCGCGCGCCGAGGGCCGCAGGGTCGTTGATGGCAAAAATACCGCGAAGGTCCGGGTGCGCCTGGAGCACGTCTTCGGCGGCTTTGTAGCCCAGGTCCTTAGCGCCCCCGCTTTCGAGCTCGGCGACGATCTCGATTTTCGCCGCGGCCGCCGCGTTGTGCGAGTCGATCGCCTCTCGAAAGCCTTTCACACGCAGCAGGCAGGACTCGGCCTGTTTGAAATGTAAGACGGCAACCTCACCTCCGGCCTCGCCCAGCGCCTCGATCATGGCCCGGCCGGCCTCTTTGCCGCCGCCGTAATTATCCGTGGCGATTTGCGTGGCGATCTTCACGCCGGGCTCGTTGCAGGGAATGTCGACGGTGAATACGGGAATGGCGGCGGCGTTTGCCTCCTGGATCACCGGGATGATCGACTTCGAATCGCACGGGCTGAGCACGATGGCGCTGACCTTCTTGACGATGAAGTCCTTGATCTGATTGCTCTGCTTCGCGACGTCCTTGTCGGCGCTGACCACGATCACGTCGTAGCCCTGTTGCCCGCCTTTGGCGGTGATGTGGTCGCCGATGACTTTGAAGAACGGGTTGTCGAGCGTCAGCAGGGAGACGCCGATCGTCCCCTTCGTCTTCACCCTCGCGCCCCCGGAGTCGGCCGGTGGACCCGCGCGATCACCCTGAACGTCGCAGCCTGCGGCCAGCGCACACGCGCATGCGAACAGGGCGCGGAGCAGTGATTGACGTTTGAGTAAAGACATGAGCTTACGGCCGATGGCCCCGGCCGCGACCGCGGCCACGGCCACGCGGCGCGCCGCCGGCGTTGGGGTTCTTCGCGCGCGACTCCATGTTGGCGCTCACGATCACACCGATCGTTTCTTCCCAACTCGGAATACCACGGTGGCTGGGCTTCATGTCCCCGCCATCGAGTTCGTCGTCATGTCCTTCAGCCTGGTCATGGTCGGCATCGTGCTCGTGTTCTCCGCCGGCTTCGGACGGTTCGTCAAAATCAGCCGCGTCATCCGGTTGTTCGGCATGCGGTTCGTCGTCCGAATCCGCGCTCGATTCCGGGGCCAGGCTGCCCGCTTCGCGTGTACCGCGCTCGGCGCGTTCGCCGCCACGTCGTCGCCCACCGCGTCGACGTCGGCGCCGGCGTGGTCGGAGCTCGTCGCCGCCTTCGGCTGCGCGCCCTTGATCCTCGTCGGGCCGGGCTTCACCGGTTTCTTCCGCGTCCAGCGCGGTACCCAATCCCTCGTCGTCACTCGGCGATTCACCAGCATCGTCCGGTGAACGCTCTCCTTCGAATTGGCCGTCAGCCGTGTCACGCGAACGTCCGCCGCGTCGTCGCCGTCGTCGCCGGCCACTCTTCCGGTCGCCGGCACTTGCGGCCGGGCGTTCACCGGTAGGCGCCTCGGCGGCACGCGAAGCGTCGCTCGACTCGCCAGGGCCCACGTCATCAATGTCGATTTCCTTGAACTCGAAGTCCGTATCCTCGGCAAACGGTGACCCGGCCGGCGGCGACTCGGCATACGGGGCGCTTTCGCTCGGACCCTCACGCTCGGGGCGGTCGACATCACCGCGCCCCCGCGGTACGTCGTCACCGTGTCCTCGCTCGCGGCCACGGCCTCCGCGTCCACCCCGGTCGTCGCGTCTACCCCGATTGCCGCCTTCGTGCCGCGGCCTGTCGTGTTGCGGCCTGTCGCGCCGCGACCCTTCCGGCGCCACGTCATCGTGGTCGCGGTCACGGTCAGCGGCCGGCGGCGCGGCAGGGTGGACCGGTACGGCACTCGTTGAAACGGCCGCCGGTGGTATGGCGGGCCTGGTTGCGGGTGGTTTTGCCGATGGTGGCGGAACCTCAAGACCCAGGGCCAAGGCCACGTCATTCCAGCTCGACTTGGGAATCTCCGGCTTCGGTCCGTCTTCGACTTTCTTGCGGATTCGCGGTGGCTGCGATGGAGGGGGACTCGCCGGCTTGGACGCGGCGGGCTTGGCCTCAGCCCCCAATTCCTCGGCCAAAAAGTTCCAGTGGCCGCTTTTTCCGCTTTCGCTCATGGTAACTCGGTTGGTTGGCGTGTAGGGCGTGGGGCAGGTTTCCAAGGGTGCCGTACGAATTTCTATGGCACCCTTGGAAACCTGGCCCACGGACGTTAAGTCCGGCATTATAGGATCTGACGTTGTCGTTGTGAAGTCCTGCCACGGCTTGACTTTACGCGCCCCTGCGACGCGCCGCGTTAGCCACGATCGGCCGCACACGGTACAATTCCTCTGCCATTGTCAGTCAGAACGTAGCGGAATTCGTGAGAATTCCGAGTGGCTGGGCCGAAGAAAAGCAACGTCCCGCTTGAACATCTGGATCGTCCCGTTGGGTTCCGTAAGAATCGGAACTCTCACGAGGTTCGCTAGGTGGGGCGCTACGGGAACGCATTAGGGAGCACATGCATGTCGACGCACGAAGCCGAGCGCCACGTCGAAGACGTCGAAATCCGCGGACATATCATCGACAGCCTGATTCTGCCGAAGATCCTCGATGTGATCACCAGCCGCGGCGGCTCGTTCCGCATCAAACGGATCGCCGTCGGCCAGGCCCGCCACGATCCAAGTCACGCACTGGTTGAAGTCAGCGCGGCCAGCGAGGGGTTGCTGGCAGAAATCCTTGGCCAGATCGCCGACCATGGCGCCGAGCCAATCACGACCCACGATTGCCGCCTGGTGGCCGCCGATATCGAAGGCGCCTTTCCCGAGGGTTTCTACAGTACCACCAATCAACGCACGGAAATCCGCCTCGCCGGGCATTGGATCGAGGTCGCCGACCAGGAAATGGATTGCGGCGTGCGTGTCGATTGCGCTGCGATGAAGGCTTGTTGCGTTCCGATGAACGAGGTCCGCACGGGGGAGCACTATGTGGTCGGGCACATCGGCACGCGCGTCTTTCCCGAAGGGCGGGCCGTTGAACGCCAAATGTTCGAGTTCATGGGGAGCAGCGTTTCCACTGAAAAACCCAAGGGGGTCGCAATCCGCGAGGTCGCCCGCGAACTACATCGTGTCCGGGCCGCCGGAGGTCGGGTGCTGGTCGTCGGCGGTCCGGCCATCGTCCACACCGGTTCGGGCGAACACTTTTGCCGGCTGATCCGCGAGGGTTACGTCCAGGTGTTGTTCGCCGGCAACGCCTTGGCCACGCACGACATCGAACAGGCCCTGTTCGGTACCAGCCTCGGCGTTCACCTGGATCGCGGCATTCCCACCGAGGAGGGCCACGAACACCACTTGCGGGCCATTAACCGCATCCGCCGCGCGGGCGGGATTCGCAAGGCCGTCAAAACCGGGTTGCTGACATCGGGCATCATGTACGAGTGCATGCGGCATGGTGTCGATTATGTCCTGGCGGGCAGCATCCGCGACGACGGCCCACTTCCCGACGTGATCACCGACGTGCTTCAGGCGCAAAGCGAGATGCGAACGCGGATCAGGGATGTTTCTTTCTGCCTGATGATCGCCACGACGCTGCACTCGATCGCCGTCGGTAATCTGCTGCCAGCCTGGGTCCGGGTGGTGTGCGTCGACATCAATCCCTCGACGAT
>DATLQY010000205.1:0-7803 GCA_035534975.1 Pirellulales bacterium | reverse complement strand
TCAGGTGGTTGCGGATATTGCGGCCGTTGTGGCTGCGGCTGCCGTCGTTGTCTTTGTGACTGACGTTGTTCCTCTAGGCAGTCAGAAATCGACGGATGGAAAGGGTGGATGTACGCCGTGTCCGCTTCGTTATGGCTCTCGTGGCAAGAAAGCGTCTCGCTCTCGGCGAGCGATGGCTGCGCGGTCGTGGCAGGGCCGGCTTCGCGAATCGCGTGGCGCGCGGTCGCGCCGGAAATCGTCGCCGCCATGCGGCGATTGGACCCGCCGGGCGACGAGGAACAACGGCTCGCCGAATCGGTCCTCGCCGGCGGCAGCGTCCACAGCTTGGCGCGATGGTTTCACTACGTCGACGAGTTGAGTCGGCGGGGTTTGATACGGCGCTCCTTGGTGGCGGACGGTACCCTGATGGCCACGGTCGTGCCATTGGGACGCGACTTGGGGCCGACCACCCGCGCTGGTTCGGCCCCGGCAAGGCTGTCCGCCGCCGGGCATTCGTCGCGGACAATTGACGCGAGCCATGGTACCTGGCGGCCACCGCGATGGGCCTCGCCCCGTGCGCGCTGGGCTGTGGAGATTCCGATCGGTTTGCTCGCGCGGCGGGCACCAACTATTACGTTGAAACCTCAGTGGGCGAGTTCCTGTTGGGGAGTCGAGAATAATTCCTGTTCGTGTCGTCGAGGCCTCAGTCCGGTCGTTCGGAGACCATCGCCTGCAATCGGGTCAGGATCGGGTTCAGACGCAACACGTTGGACACGACAATCTGTTCGTGTTGGGCGCCGGAGGTCTTGATCGTCAGGTCGCCGGAACCCAGCCCCAACACCCAGTGCCTGAAGGGGTCGTCGCGCAGCTTCTCGAAGAGCATGCCCGCGGTGTCGTAAGATTTCTGTCCTCCGCCAAACCACGATTCGTAGGTCAACTGCCCCGGCCGAAACTTCCAGTAGTGCATCCGATCGAAGACGAACACCACGGCGGCCCAAAGCAGCAACAATAGGCTGGAAAAGAACACGTAAAACCCCAGGTTCATATGAATGCTTACCCGCCCGAACGCCGCCAGGAGGTCGTTCCACTTTCCCAGCCAGGCGAGCGTGAGCGTGAGCACCAAAACGACAAGTACGGCGATGGCGGACCACAGGCCGCGCAAGGGAGTGTTGGTGATGAACACCACCAACAGCAAGATGACGGTAAACACCACCCCCAGATTCTTGCTTTCCGCCTCTCGCTCACCAATCGGTGAGCCGTCGCCGCTGGGAACCGCCGCCCCTTCGGGCAGCACGATCGCACGGCCGGCCGCGTCGTAGGTCGATCCGGCCGGAGCGATCACGGCGCGCGACCCCTCGACGAAGGTGATCGCCGCCATCAGGAAGCCGGCCAGCCAGACCGGCCACCAGTAGAAGATCGAGCTATGACTGTAGATTCGGATTTCCGGTTCGCGGTGTGACACGACACGCGACGGCGCGGTTTCGCTTTGTCGCTCGGTTTGGGCGATGGTCATTGTCGTGGCTCCTTGGCGGCTGGGCTTTCTTCAGAGGGCTGGTCGCCGGCCGTGCCAGTTGGCCGGCTGCCGGTGCCTCCCGTCGCTGTGTTGACGTTGGTCGCAAAGTCCGTGCCGAACCGCCGAAAGCGTCGCGTCATGGTTAAGGCCGGGCCGGCCTTCGCGCCGCCCGACCAAGATCAGCCCGCTCGCTCGAAATGCGAGTGGCACGATTGTGCTAAATTGGACCGTTTCGGAACCAAAGTGAGCGATCCGCGGCCATTCCTTCCCTTTCCCCGTCGCGACAGCCAGCCGTGGCGCCGCGATAACGCGTTTCGGCCCGCTTTTTGCAAAGGTGCCACGTGCTAAGGGTCTCTAACATCGTCGCCTTCCGCTGGCTGACGATTGAGCGATCGTCACACGGGCAAATGGCCTTTCGAAGCACCACCCAATCCAACTAAAAGGAGTCGAACCATGCGGCGATTTTCCGTTTCGATCGTCTTGGTACTTACGGCCGGTTCTTTCATCGCTTTAGCGCCCGACGCGGCTCAGGCTGGCTGGCGTCGCGGCTGCGGGGGAGCGTACAACGCTTGGGGCTATCCGGGTTGGGGCTACGGGTATGGCGGTTACGGATATTACGGCTACGGGTATGACGGTTACGGGGCATACATGCCTGGCTACTATGTGGCGCCCCCTCCGCCTCCTCCGCCGGTAGCCGTTGCCGCGGCGCCGCGGCCTGACGTCGTGAACGTTGCGATTCACGACGATCAGATTGAGCCGGCGACGCTCACCGTCGACGTGGGAACGACGGTGCGCTTGAAAAATGGCGACGAGCACGCGCACACCTTCACTTCGTCGACCGGCGTATGGGATTCGGAAGAATTGCAGCCCGGCCAGGGAGTTCGCATCACGTTCCTGCGTCCTGGCGTTTACGAGTATTTTTGCGCGGACCACAGGCAAATGCGCGGCAAGGTCGTCGTCAGGTGAGCCAAGGTCGAGGGGGTCTTGTGGTTGCCGCCCTGCCGAAGCCTGGACTTGGCTTCAGGATTGGTGGAAGGCCGCGAGATTTGAGCCGCGGCGGCAGCGCTTGCCGAGCGCGGGTACGCGTTGCCCCGCGGACCGACGCGTCGGGCTGAGCCACTCACTCGCCGCCGCCAGTCCGCAGATGGAAGCTGCCACGCCCGACCCGTAAGTACTTCGGCGTGTCGCCCAGCGGGGGCAAGCCCACGTTGTTCTACAGATCTTTTTGAGGCCAGGGGCTTGCCTTCTGGAGATTCACGCTCGTTACTACATACGCATGCTCGCTGCTTTCGTCTGTGTCGCCTCCGCGTTGGCGACGTCAACCGTAGCGCTGCGGGGTTCCTTCCTTCACGGCCGGGCGGTGCCACCTGGACCTTGCGCGTAACAACGCCATCCGACCGCGCGCACCATCAGCAGCGACACGATCACGACCAGGGATGCCGTGACGATGGGCCAACCGAGCGTCCAATAGGTTTGCGGTTGCACCCTCGCGATATAAAGAGGAGCGACGATGCTTGCTAACCCGAAAAGGGTTAACAACTCGCTGCGCAGCACGGGGTGCCTGCCTCCCAGCGCAGCCCACAACGAAAGCCCCGGCAGGACGACCAGCACGTGCGCCGCCGGCAAGAGGCCGAGCACGATCGCCTGCGGCTCTCCTTCGATGGTGTCGCGTCCCAGCCGCACGCTCGCCAGCGCGACGGCCGCCAGCAGCGTCAAGCAGAACATCTGGCGCAGCGAGAAGCGCAGGCGGTCATGGTGCGGCGACGGCCCCGGGTCGAACCCGATTCGTACACCTCCCAGCCTCCGCCCCGCCGCCAGCAGCGCGGAGAACACTAGGGGTACCAGCAAGAGCGCCGGCAGCGGGTTGCCACCCATGGAGGGGCTCACCGCGCGGAAGAAGGGTTGGGCCAGATAGATCACCAAGGCAAACCAGCTCGCCGCCAGGCCGATCCTCAACAGGGGCCGCCTGGCGCCGAGCACCAGAAACTGCCCCAGCAGGATCGCTTGTCCCCAAAGCAGCCCGACGACGATGGGAAACACGACGAACAATTCTTGCAGGCCGAGCAATCCGACGACGGCTTCAACGGCAAAAGCGGACGCGATGAAGTGCAGACCGATCAGGAAGGCAAAAGCCAGGGCTCGGACATCAGCGCGTGCGAGAAAGCGTGACATAAGAGTCGATTGTAGCGATTCAGCACGCCGCGAAACAACGCCGTCGCCGTCGCGGTGGTGTCCTAACAGGTGCACCCGTTAGGACACCGTCGTCGTCGCCCACCGATGTCAGCAGAGGTGCTTACCTCAGAATTTCGCATCCAGGCAGCACGCGAGCCAACCTCGCCACGCCTTGCTCGGTGACCGGCGCGCCGCGCATGTCGAGACGCTTGAGTTGCTTGAGCGCACGCAACGACCAAAGGCCCTTGTCGGTCACCGCCGAATCGCGCAGGTCGAGCTCTTCCAATTCGGTCTGCACGACAGACAGCGTGACCAGCCCCGCGTCGGTCACTGCCAGCGACACGCCGTTCTCGACGGCCTGGCCACGAGCGTGCAATCGCTTGAGCTTGATCGAGTCGCGCGCGACACCGAACGCCCGGCCGCCCCCAGTGGTGCGCAACGTAAGCGGCAAGCGGTTGAACAGCGCGTCGCAGGCGCCGACTTCGATGGTCGTCTGGGGGCGCCGCTTGCGAAGTTTCTCGGCCCCGGCCGCGGTGACAGCGGTCAACTGCGCGTAGAGGTTTTTCAGGGCGGACATTTCTTCCAGAGCGAACAGCCCGGCGTCGGAAACGTCGGTCAGCGAGAGTTGCAGCTCCCGGAGATTTGGCAATCGCTTGAGTTGCTCCATGCCGGCGTCAGTGATCGGCGTGCTGACCAGGTTCAGCGACACGAGCCGCGGGAATTGTGCAAGCTGTTTCAATCCTGCGTCGCTGACGGCGGTTCCGGAGAGGTTCAGCTCTTGAAGTTTTGCAAGCTGCGTCAGCAACGCGAGTTGGCGATCGTCGAGCGCCGAGCGGGTCAGGTTGAGCGTGACGAGATCGTCGAGCGCCGCAAGGCGCCGGCAGAGGTCGTCGGACATCTGCGTTTGCGGATTGTACTCCGCGCCGGTGAGCTTTCCGTCGTCGTCGAATGTGACCCGAATGCCGCTGATCAGCCAAGCATTGCTGACCTCGGCCTGACGCCACATTTCCAGCCGGTGCGGAACGCTGGCCGCCAAGACCGCCGCCACAAGCACGAGCGGCGCCAGTACGAACGCAAACCGTCGGCGCGAAAGGGGCGCCGGAACCACACCGCTCGGCGCGGGCGTCGCGGCCGCGGCTTTCGAGCGGCGTCGCAGCCGGAAGCCGCAGGCCCGGAGCACGCCGAGACCGAGCAGGGCGTTGAGCATGGCGCCCCCTTCGAGCAGTACGATCTCCCTGATTGGCGATTCGCCATTAACGCGCACCAATCCGCAGGCGCCCACGCCTGAGACGATCAGCAAGCTCAGCACGATGCGCAGGATCGGCCGCCGTCCATCGGCAAGCACAATCCAGGCTAGCGCGACCGCCGGCAGGCCCCCCAGGGTTACCATGAGACCGACCAGGGCGGCTTCGGGGGCAAGCTGGAAAATCTGTTCAGCATCCAGGGCGACAGCGGGCGCCAGCCAGCGCAAAGCGGCCAACAGCAAGGCCACGCCCAACGTCCAGCCGAGTAAACCGCGCAAGGAGAACTGAAAGGTGGCTTTGGTGTCGGCGGTGCCGGCCGCGGCCTCGCCCAGGGCCCCTTCGAGCCGCCAGCGGCGCACGGCGCGAATCAGCCACAACGGTGGCTGGAAGGCGGCGAACGCCACGAACCAGGCCCCGTTGATGATCAGCAGTTGGGCGTGGCTGTCGCCGGCACTTTGATTCAGACCGAACAGCCCGGCCAGGTTGAGGGCCGCAGCCAACCAGAATGTCCAGGGCAACCGCACCACGGCGCGCTGCGAGCCAAACACCGCCCACACGGCCAAAATGGGCGGCCAAGCCAGCGAGGCGCCCAGGCCGGCAATCGAAAAATCGGTCCAGAACGCGTCCGAATTATCCGTATCCAGGGGCACCAGCACGGCCGCCGCAAACTGCACCGCCAGCAGCAGGCCGAACAGGATCAGCCTTCGCGCCCGGGGCGCGTCCGTCGTACGCACGTCGGCTGACGTTTCGCCCATCGTCCCCTCCTGGTCGTTCGAGGCGCGCTGCCGGCATCTTCGCCGGGCGATGACCGACGTGATAGCCGTTTGGCGTGCGGGGGTCAAGATCAGCCGCCGCGGCGCTGCGGCGGCAAGGCCGCCGGGATGGTGAATTGAGAGTGACGCACGCTTGACCTCAAAGACAGAATGTCTTAACATCGCGACGGTACACGGAAAGAAGTTTTATGAAGGCATCATCCGCGCCGACGGCGGCGAAAACGGTGATCCAATGGCCGCGGTGGGCTGCCGTAATGGGACTCGTCTACTCCGCATGGAGCGGACTCCTCTACGATGCTGTTCAAATGGCACACTCATGACCGATGCGAACACCGGGGCGGCGCACATGGTTGCCGCCTGCACCAGCGGCGATGAAGCGACGGTGCGCGAGCTGCTGCGCGAGACGCCGTCGCTGGCGCGTCAAGTTCCCGCGGGACCACTCGCGCCTCTGCATTACGCCGTCCGCGAGGGCCACGCCGGCATCGTGCAGCTCTTGCTGGAGAATGGCGCCGATGCGCACGTCGTCGTGCAGTATCTCTGTCGCATTCCACTGAGAAGCGTGGACGTTGCCGCCGCCCGCGGGTTCAACGAAGTCGTGGCGCTCATCGACGAGGCGATCGAGGTACGGCAGTGCTCGGCGCTCTCGGAAGGTCCATTACGGCGCGCGCTACGCGATGGAGATCTGGCCACCATCCAGCGTGAGCTCAGGCGCGATCCGTCGGCCGTGAACACCACCGACGAGGACGCCAACACGCCATTGCACCTGGCGGCGCAGGCGGAGGACACTGTCGACAGCGCAGAGTTCGTGAAGTTCCTCCTCGACCAAGGTGCCACACTCGACGTCCCCAACCACCTGGGCTTCACGCCGGTCTATGTCACGCTGTTTCGCAATCACCCCTATACCTACGCCCGTCCGCGCTGGGGCCTGTTCGAGTTGCTACTGGCGCGCGGCGCCCCTTACGACATCAATCTCGCTTGTGTCAAAGGCGATATCGACAAGGTCCGCTCGCTCTTGGCGACGGACGCCGGCGCGGTCTATTTTCAAGCGCCGTGCAAGAAGCGGCCCCTTTCGTGCGCGGCGGAGTTCGGCCATCGCGACATCGTCGCACTGCTGCTGGCCGCGGGCGCCGATCCCAACGCCCGGGAAGCCGAGATGTATGACACATTTCCTCTCGTGGCCGCTGCCAAGCGAAACGATACGGAGATGGTGCAGATGCTGCTCGAACACGGCGCCAATCCGAGCGCCCAAACCGACGGCGCCGAGGTGGCCCTGTTGGAGGCCATTGAGCACGGCGAGCACGGCAACCGCGACATGGCGAACCTGATTGCCTCTTACGGCGGATCGCTGCCAATTCACTGCATGGACATCGTGACGCTCGCGGCCGTTTTGCACCAGAACCCGAAGCTGGCCCTTTCCGCCATCTATATCCCCAATCCCGAGCGGCCGAAGGAGGCTGTCCAGGCGTTGCGGCTGGCACTACAACACGGCGTCAACCCAAAAGACATCGGCATGTGGACCCTGTTCCGCGCCAGCCCCAACCCGGAGTTGCTGCGCGTCTTCCTCGCGGCCGGCGCCAATCCGGACGTCAACGACGAGAGCGGTTGCTGCACGCTGCTGCACTTCTTGACGGCGTTTCCCGATACGATGCCGGCGATCGAGGTCCTGCTGCAGTTCAAGGCGAACATCAATCTTCGCGACAGCTTCTTCGGCTTCACGCCGCTGACGTGGGCTGTCATGCACCGCCGTCTGGACATGGTGCAGTTTCTCCTCGCCCACGGCGCCGCGATCGAGCTGCCGGACGACCAGCCCTGGACGACGCCACGCTTTTGGGCCAGGCACCTTGAAGAGCCGGCGATGATGCAGGCGTTGGCGGACTAGAGATATGATGTCGGTGCAAGATAGCGCCAACATACCCGGCCCAATCGAGTTAATTGTTACCGAAAATCGCGGGGAAGAAAAAAGTAAGTCCACCTGCCGGATTCCAAGTTACCTGCCGGCTCGGACCAGATTTCGACGTGATTCAAGGATGCTTGTAGTGAGACCACCGACACCGGGGATCATCGAGACCGCTCGCCAATGCACTAGAGATTCTCCATCGAGCGCAGGATGAGCCGATCTCCC
>DATLQY010000204.1:0-5262 GCA_035534975.1 Pirellulales bacterium | reverse complement strand
CCGTTGCGGCAATCCTTGCGGACTCGAGCGGAGCAAAAGAAAATTGACCAGGCTGTTCTTCAGGCTTGGCTGGCTGCGTTCGATCGTAAACGCGGCGTAGACGGGGTTGATACGGCGCAGCACGAGCGGGCCGACCCAAAGAGCCGTGAAGGCCAAGGTGCCCGCCCCGAAGATCAAAAGCGCGATCAGGCGCCCCCCGAACCCCAGTCCGCCCGATACCAGCCATTGATCGACCAGCGCCACCAAGAGGAGGTACACCAGCGACCCGGCCAAAAGAAGCATCGTGGCCCCGGCCAGATCGACGCTCTTGACGTGCCGGCGAGTGCGAAGGAGCTGCGATTCAAGGTAGCGATCGTAAGCGACGACCTGGCCTTCCCTGGGGCTTTCGGAGAGCGGGGGCGAAGGCAAAGAGGTTCCGGCGGCCATGCGAAAGACCCTCGGTGAAGATGGTCCAATACTCCAGCGTATCATTATAGACGCGCGGCCGGGCTTTTTGATCCCTTGATCGGGATGATTTGCCGGAAAACCCAGGAAATATGCCCTCCCGATGAGGGGATGACCGATCCCGATATTGCTTTCCCAAGCGGCAAAGGGGAAAATGGGATGGATGGCTTCCTTACCAAACCGCGACATTTTGGGGAGAACATGTCGAAGCCGCTGACAATGGCCGAAGGTGGGGTGGTCGACACAACGAACGCCGTTCCGATTCTGGAATCAGGTGATCGATTGACCCGCCAAGAATTCGAGCGCCGCTACGAAGCCATGCCTTGGGTGAAGAAGGCGGAGCTAATCGAAGGAGAGGTCCATATGCCTTCGCCGGTGCGCTGGAACCATCATGCTCGGCCGCATGCGAACCTCATTGGGTGGCTCGTGTCATACAGCGCTCACACACCTGGCGTCGGCGTCGGCGACAATGGCAGTGTCCGATTGGATATGGAGAATGAACCGCAGCCCGATGCCGCCATGATCATCGAACCGGCGTTCGGTGGCCAGGTCACTCTCGACCCCGACGACTACGTGGTCGGTGGACCGGAACTGACCGGTGAAGTAGCCGCCAGCAGCGTCAGTATCGATCTGCATAAGAAATTTCGGGTGTATCGGCGGAATCGGGTCAAGGAGTACATTGTTTGGCGCGTTGAAGATCGAGCCATTGACTGGTTCGTCGAGCGCCAGGTCGAATTCGAGCGCCTGCCGCTCAGCTCGGCCGGGTACTATCAAAGTCAGGTCTTCCCGGGCCTTTGGCTGGATCCAGAGGCCATGGCCCAAGGAGAGCTGGCCAAGGTGCTACAGGTGCTCGAACAAGGGTTAGCCAGCCCCGAACATGCGGCATTCGTTGCGCAACTGCAACTCCGTAGCACGAGGTAATGGCACGTCATACTTCACGCGGCCGACGATGCGACATCTTGTCACGTGAAAGTGGTGGCAGGTGGCAGAGCCCAAGCGATGCCCCGGCTCGTGGGGAAGGTTTCCAACCTGCCATACACCTCGCCATGGCAGGTTGGAAACCTGCCCCACGGGCTCTGTCCCAGCCACCGTGAATGTCTCATTCTTGGCCGCGTGTGCGGTTTAGCCGAATTCGTCGGAATTCGGACGGTTTCGGCGAAACCCGCCTGAATTCCGCGAAACCAATCGGTCTTGTCCGGCTTTGATGAGATCGGTACGATCCGTGCCCGCGGCAGGGATCTGCGCGTCTCGCTTTGACTAGCTACAGGAGCACGGATGAGTGCAAGGACGGAAAGGGCGGACAGTTGGGCGTTTCGCTCCCGAGGCTTGGTTGGCGCCGTGCTCGGGGTCGCATTTGGGGTACTCGTTTTTACCTCGGCACCGATGGTCCCGCCGACGTCCTGGGCTTACTTGCCGTTGGAGATCCTGGGCTGGCTGACCTTCATCGCCGGCGCCACGATGCGATTCTGGTCGACATTATACATCGGCGGCCGGAAAACGTTGGTGGTCGTTTCTGACGGGCCGTATTCGATCTGCCGCAACCCGCTTTACGTCGGCTCGTTCCTGGTCGCCATCTCGACGGCGCTGTTGCTCAGGAGCCTGACGTTCGCGATCGCAATTGTTTTGGGCGCCTCGTTTTACGCGCTGGCCACCGTGCCCGCCGAGGAGCGATATCTCAGGAAGACGCTTGGCGAAGCGTACGATCGCTATTGCCGGCGGGTGCCAAGGTTTTGGCCTCGCTTGTCGAGTTTTCAGACTCCCGCGGAGGTCGTGGTCAACGTCCGTGCCCTCAAGCGCGAATGTGTCCGCGCCTCGCGATGGGTCTGGATTCCCGTCCTGGTCGACACGGCCGGCCGCCTGCGATTCGAGGCCTGGTGGCCTCATTGGCTGACGTTGCCATGACGCGGCCTTGCTTCCCTCGGCCCTCATCCCAACTTCCCGCCGTCTTCCTGGTGTGGGAAGGCGAAGCGGAGCAGTTGCAATAGCAAGAACCCCGCCAGCAAGCCCAGCAGCAACTTGGGCCAATGGCCGACCAACGGCACGCCGAGCTTGACCGCGGCCATGGCCAGCACGGCGAACACGAGTCCGCCGATCAGCAGGAAACAGCCGATTCCGGCCATCAGCCCTTTGAACGTGCTCTGTTCGGAGGGCGTTTCGTAATGCAGGTCGATCGTTCGGCCACGCTGCAGGCCGTGTTCCACCGCGTCGGCGAGCTCCATCGTGCGCGAGGCGGCGAGCCAGTCGGGTTGAACCGGCCTGCCCGCGATGGCGTCGGCGAACCGCGCCAGAGCAACGGGCGCCGAATTCCAGGGGTCGAAGGTCGCGCTCGCCGTAGTCCCTTCGTTCCGAGTTTCCAGCGTCCAGGGCCGATCATCGGTTGGGACGAAGAGCGTGGCTTTGCCATGGGAACCGACGAAGCTGAATCGCGTCATCTCACGGTCTTCAACGGGAACCACCGACCAACGGACCAGCATGCCGGCCGGGCCTGACATTTGCACGCTCAGGTTCGCGTAATTGGCGCGGGCTCCGCCCACGACTTCTCCCGGCGCCATGGCCCCCACCTTCGAGAGTCTGCCGCACAGTGGCCCCGCCAGTTCCAGGTCGCGCACGAAGGCGGCCAATACGCTGCGACGGTCGCGGGCCGGCAATGCCCGCTCGATCGACAATTGTTCGAGCCGCCCCAAGGCCGGCGTTTCGCTCAACTCCTTGATTCTGGTCAACGCGGGGTGCCCCAGGCCGGGCACGTAGGGGTACACGATCGCGCGGCTCTCCTCGCGGATCATCTCCAGCTCGTAGTACACGAGCATCGAATCGTGGACAGGGTGCGACACGACGAGCGGAACGGCGGCCTGAACCAGCTTGCGGAGCTGTTCGGCGCGCAGGTCGTCGTCGGCCGCGCGGGCGACGATGACCGCGTCAACCTCGCCTGCCAGCAATCCCTCCCAATGCTCGACGAGCCGCACGCCGGGCAGCTCGCGGCGGGCCAGCGCTTCGCTCTGGCCCAGGTCGTGAGCCGAGACCAGCGTGTGTGCGCCACTGTCGGTTACGGCGCGGGCCAGGTCGAAGGCGTCGGGGTCGGCTCCCAGCAGGGCGAATCGCATTGGGTTTTCGAGGGTTTCGTGGCATCAACGGGACACGTGTGACTATAGCGGTGTCGGGCCGCAAGAGTAAGGAAGCGCCCGGCGCAGTTCCTTCGACGAAATGTCCGCACGAAACGCTTCCTCGGATACCTCGTCGCAAATCCGCGATAGCGCCGGCGGCAGTTCCAGGCTTGACAACGACAGAAACCTGCCGCGACTCTGGCGGCCAACGACGAGGAAGCCGCAACCGGCGGCGGCGATCGCGTCGATGGCCCGGTCGCGGGCATGCGGATCGTCGCCGTAATACCTCGCCTCGGCGATCCGCGCAATCGTATCGGCGCCGACGATGAACGTGGTATTCGGAAACAAGGCCGACTTTTCCACGAACGTGGCCGCGCGGGTAAACCAAAGCGGTTCGTCAGCGGCGAACTGCTCTCGGCGATGCTGCATGTCGATAAAGTCCATAGGCGGCTTGTCGACGTTGAGAATCGAAATCTCGTGCTCCACCGGCAATCCAAGCCGTTCGGCCGCGAGGCGGGCCATGCCCCGGTGCCCGTCGTGCCGCGGATCGAACGCGCCTGGAAAAACCACGCGCCGACTGCCGACGGCTACTTCGCAGGGCCTGTCGGAGTGGCCGGCCGCCACGATCGTCCTTCGTCCGCTGTGCAGTTCCCGCCATTCGAGAGGCGCCTCGGCACGTGCGGCGACGATCTCTTCGCCCTTGAGCAACTTCGATGGCGCCCGCTGACTTAGCCCGCACGCCTCGGCGAGCAAGTTCAAGATCATGGCCGACGCCGTCGCCTCCTCGCCGCGGCGAGTGCGGGCTCCTTTGAGCAGTTCCAGCGTTTGGCAGATGCTGAGCGACTCGGTCTGCAAGGCGACGTGAACGCGGTGCTGCCCGTGCTTGGGACGATCGCTCGCCAGGCTGGCGGTGCAACCCACGCCACACACGCGACGCGTATCGGCCGGGTCAAGATCGGCGTATTGACGGGCGCGCTGACGAGCGACCATCGCCATCGCTCGCGCCGTGCGTTCGCTGCAAAAATGTTCCGGCGCGTGCCCCAGCCAGGCCACCAGCGAGGCGGAGGAGTACGGAACGACCCCTTCCAAAAACGTCCGCGATGCGCCGGGCACCTGCAACAAGGCCGAAATCGCCGTGCTGCCGCCTCCCGTCACCGCCAACACGAACTGTGTCGGCGTCGCGTGAATCCGGCGGACCAGGTCGGCGGACAACGGGGTGGCCTCGGGAGGAATGAAGGATGAAGGATGAAGGATTAAGGATGACGGATGAAGTCGGCCCCTGTAGCGGAACTCGTAAGAGTTCCGATTGGCCCGCGACGCTCGGAATTCTCGCGAATTCCGCTACGCCTTGATTGGACCCTGAACCCCCTACGAAATGCCAAGAATCTCCAAAAGTTCATCCTGGCGTCGGTAGTCGCCTATGATCACGTCGGCACCGGCGCGCAAAAGGCGGTTTCGCTTCCAGGCGTTGACCCCCTGCATGGTTTCTTCCTCGCTGGCGACGCCGATCGCCACCCCGCCCGCTCGGCGGGTTTCCTCGATCTCGACATAGCCATCGCCGAAAGCCAGCAACTCCTCACCCGCCACGCTCATTTCGCTGATGATTCGCTCGATGATCATGGCCTTGGAGAACGCCTGGTGATTGTCGAGCGCGCCGTAGACGCGCGGTCCGAAGAACGTCTCCAGTTTCAGCGCCCGCAACTCGTCTTCGACGTAG
>DATLQY010000203.1:0-2158 GCA_035534975.1 Pirellulales bacterium | reverse complement strand
CACTGGGGCGCTCCGCCGCCGGGGTTGGGCTCGCTCACGCTGGTCAAGAGCGCCCCGGTGTGGGCGATAGTCCAGACGTTGCCGGCGAAGTCGGTGACGCTCGAGAGCACGCCGCTGGTGTACGCCAGGCCCACGCTGCGGCTGAATGGGTCGGTAATCGAGGTCAGCAGGGCGTTCTATTGCTGGGTTCGCAAGGTCCTCAACTCAGTTCGTCGGAACTTGGAGGACCTGTACATTCCTAAGCGCGAGCGCGACCCGGTGGAGGAACGGCGCAAGGACGACGCGGCGGTTGAATTCTTGCTCGAGTCCCTGGCTTCGGATGAGCCGACGCCGGACCAGGTGGCCGAGGCCCTGGAGCGCGATTACCTGGTTCAGCGGGCGCTCAAGATGCTCCCCATCGAAGACCGGGCGGTCGTGCAGATGTCGATGGATGGGATGACGCATGAGGAAATTGCCGAGGCGCTCGGCAAAAGCCGAGGCGCCGTGCGCTGTGCGTGGCGCTCCGCCCGCAATCGGCTTCGCGGCGAATTGCGCGCCTGCGCCTGACGACGTCGAAAGCGCGCCGACGAAGAACACACGGGTATTCGCGGCCGTCGATAATCCGCCGGCGGTAGGACCCAGCGAGACGACGACCTGCTTGGCACCACCGACCCGGCGGAATCAAGAACCGCCTGTCGCCGCGCCGCAATACGTTCGAACGCCGAGATGAATTGCGAGGCCTCCGGCGTTTCGCTGGGGCGGCCGGCGATGGTGAGGCCGGTACCAGCGCGACCCTAGCGGCGGCGAGGCCGCGCCGCCGGCCTATGTCGAATCGCAGAGCCCTAAGTTGTAGACCTTGACGGTGTTCGGTCAAACGGCCTATACTCCCGATGGCGGCCCAATGCGCAAGCGGGACCTCCCGAAAAAACGATTCGATCCCAACACACAGGCCCCACGCAGGTTGACTCGATGAAGACGGAGCGCCGACACGAACTGGCGACCAACGAGCTGGCCGATTGGTTGGGCGACGCGATCGAGCGGATCAAGCCCTATTCGACGGCGATCACCGGCACGCTGCTTGCCGGCGTCGTGTTGCTGGCGGCCTATTTCGTTTGGTCGCGGCACTCGACCGCGAAGGTCGTGGAAAGTTGGGGCAGTTACTTCGACGCGCTCGACAAAGACGACGCCGACTCGCTGAAAAACGTGGCCGACGAGTTCGCCGCGACACCCGCCGGCCAGTGGTCGCGATTGAGTCTGGCGGATAAGATGTTGGGCAAAGGCGTGCAACAACTGTTCGACGACCGCGACGCGGCTGAGGAATCGCTGAAAGAGGCCGAAGCGGGCTACGCCAGCGTGATCGAGCACGCACCGCCCGACTCTCTACTGGCCGAGCGCGCCACGTTTGGCCTCGCGGAAACCTACGAATCGCTCGGGAAGACGGACGACGCCCGAAAGTTGTACCAGACGGTCAAGGACCGTTGGCCTGGTGGCGCTTTCGCCGGCCAGGCCGTCGCGCGAACCGTCGATCTCGATCGCGATTCGACGCGAGGATTTTACGATTGGTTCGCGACTCAACGCCCGGAGCCAAAGGGGACCGGTGGTCCGGGCCAGAAACTGCCCTTCGGTGCCGATGGTTTTGATTTCGAAAAGTCGCCGCTGTTCGATTCGCAATCGCCCGACGAAAAAAAGAAGAAGAAGGAAGCTGCCGACGATTCGTTGCTGGGCGATTCGCCTTTGAAGAAGGCCGTGCAGTTGCGCGGCGAGAAACCGAAAAAGAAACCGGCCAAGACGGACGAGGAATCAGCCGACGGCGAAGACAAGAATGGGGAGCCGGCGGAGGATGCACCGGCCGAGCACGCGGAAGGCGCGCCTGATGAGAGGACCGAGCGGGAGGATGTCTCCGACGACGCGGCGGCAGATACAATTCCCGATGCTGAGAGCGACGAAGAATAACGTCGTTCGGCGCAAGCGCGCCAGCCGGTTTTGATCGGTTCTCTGGGGCTGTCGCCTTCGTTGTATGACAGGGGGGCAAGCCCTGGCGACTTACGAAGAAACCCATACTTTGCCCAACATTCCCATTTCGCCAAAAACAACCAGGAGATGTGTAGAACAACGAGGGCTGATGCCTCAGGCTTCACACTGTGGGCTGGTCTAAGCGGCAAACCCCTTGATGTCGAAC
>DATLQY010000202.1:0-13089 GCA_035534975.1 Pirellulales bacterium | reverse complement strand
TACGAACCGCGCCGTCTCCGGCAGGCCCGGCGGCTCGGCCCCGGCCGCGAGTTTCAGGAACCGGTTCTCTTCGGCATCGAGCAGCGGATCGCGGGCTTTGACGAACCGCGAGAACTTCTTTTCGACGCCGAGGTACCCGATCGCGTGCTCGAAGGCGGCCATGTCGTCGTATTCCCAGATCGTCAGGTGTTCGTAGAGGTCACCCACGAGCGTCGTCCACCATCCGACCATCCGTCCTCCCGCCGCGCGGAACAGCGGCAGGCCCTGTTCGGCGATAAGCTGGTTGTACTCCTGGCCTTGGTCGGGGCGGATGTGGATCCGCCACTCGCCGTACACTCTGCGGTCGGCGTCCGGGGCATTGTGGGGTGGCGCCGCTGGGGCCTGGCGCTCAAGTTCGATCGCCAACAACGTGGTAAGCGACAACAATACGGCGAATCGTCGGCGGTGCATGTCACGGCTCCGGTTGTGAAAGTCGGTCCACGCCCAGCATAAGTGCCGTAGATCGAATATGCCAGGCTGGTAAAGGCGACCGCGAACGTCAAAGCACGTCGGCGACGGCCACGGTCACATCCGGCAAGGTGGCGATCTCGACAGAGTGGCCGCACGGAAGCGTCCGCACGTCGCGGAAGGTGCCATCGGATTGCGGTTGACGATGGACTTCCAGACAATTATCCAAGAGATTGAGAATCCAGTATTCTTGGATACCGCTCTGGGCGTACATGGCACCTTTGATGTCGCGATCGAAGTCGAGCGTCGAATCGGCCACTTCAATCACCAGCAATACGTCTTTTGGCCGCGGTTTGACCGATTTATAGAAGTCGTCGCGCGGAAGGAGCAAGGCTACGTCGGGCTCCGGTTGGCTGTCTGGAAATATCACCGGGTTTTGAATGGCCACGACGGCACGCTTTCCAACGGCCGCCGCCAGGAGGCTGTTGAGGTGATTGACACAGCCGGCATGCCGCTCGCCGATGGGCATCTTTTCAAGTATCTCCCCGCGGATCAGCTCGACGCGGTCCCGCTCGCTCAAAATTCCACACTCGACCATTTGTTCGTATTCATCTACCGTAAAACGATGATGTACGAGCGTCATCGACATGATCCGACCTCGCTTGGCTTAAATTCCGGACCGGTCCACGGCGAACCATGATCCAGTATCGCACGCAGTCGCCGGACTACGCAAGGGTGATCGCTTCGATCGCAACGGCCCGGATGTAGCGTAATTCGTCAGCATCCCAATCATGGGGCGAGAATCGCAACTCGCACGCGTTTCGCTACTGCAGATCGAGCACCTTGGAAACCTGCCCCGCGGAGGGCTCGGCGGCGCTTGCGGACGGGCACGTCTTGGCGAATAATCACGGTTTCGCCAACTTGCCGACGAGGAAGGTGTCGATGACGAACGGATCCGCCCCCATCGATACGCGCGTCGAGATCGTCACGCCTGAGAACATCGCCTTCCAGTACCGCCTTGCCGGACCGTTCCGCCGTTTGGGGGCCTACATCCTCGACGTGCTGATTCGTGTGACCGTCGTGTTCATCCTTTTTTGGGTATTTCTTCTGGCCACGGGCTTCGCCGGTATACCTGGTTTCGGCTTCGGTATTTGGCTGATCGTGTGGTTTGTCATGGATTGGTTTTACGGCGGAGTGTTCGAAGCCTTTTGGAATGGGCAGACGCCCGGAAAACACATGCTCAGGCTGCGGGTCGTGTCGGACGAGGGGCAGCCGATCAACGGTTTGCAGGCGGTGTTGCGCAACCTGCTGCGGACCGTCGATGCCATGCCATTGATCCAAATCGAGCTTTTCCAAGGTGCCGTCATTGGTCTCCCTTCTTACCAGATCGGTTTGCTGGTATCGGCGATTAGCCCTAGGTTCCAGCGGCTGGGCGATCTGGCGGCGGGGACCATGGTCATCGTCGAAGAGCCGCAACGTCACTACGGCATGGCCCGCGTCGACGAACCCGAGGCGATCCGACTGGCCTCCGAGTTTCCGGCCAATTTGCGGATCAGCCGCGGCCTGGCCCGGGCACTATCGGCCTACGTGCAACGGCGGCAGACGTTTCCCTGGCAGCGGCGGGCCGAGATCGCCAAACATGTGGGAGAACCGATGCGCGTCAAGCTCGGCTTGCCGCCGGGTACGAGCTACGACTTGCTGCTGTGCGCCTTGTACCACCGCGCGTTCATCGCCGACCGCGTCGATGAGCCGGCGCCGATCAGCCCGTTCGCCGGCGCCGGCCAACCGAACGAGCCGGTGCCCGTCGCCGCCGGCAATCCCTGGATCAACGTCATCACCCCGAGCGAGGAGCTGCGCCGATGAAAGTCGCCGACTTGCTGGAGACTCGCCGCGAAAACTGGCGCGAATTGGAGCGCGCGTGCTATTCGATGGACGGCCGTCGCCTGAAGAAGATCGGCGCGGCCAACGTGCAGCGGTTCGCCGCGTTGTACCGCGCGGCGTGCGCCGACCTGGCCCTGGCCGACGCCTACCAATTGCCGCCCAACACGGTCCACTACCTGCACCAGCTCGTGGGCCGGGCCCACAACCAGCTTTATCCCAGCCGCTCGTTCGTCATGGCCGAGTGGGGCCGCGAGATGCTTTACGACCTGCCGCAACGGCTGTTCCGCGACAATTGCCTGCGGCTGGCGTTCGTCGTCTTTTGGGGCGTATTCCTGGCCTGCATGCTAAGCGCGTATTTCTCGCCAAAGTTCAGTGACGCCGTTGTCGGCAAGGATGGGAAGGAACAAATGGAGCAAGCCTACGAGGAACCGCTCAGTCGCGACGATGCGAACGAGCGAACGGGCATGGCCGGGTTTTACGTGCTGCACAACGCCGGCATCGGGTTGCAGTGCTTCGGCGCGGGGCTGTTGTTCGGGGTTGGCGGCCTTTTTACGACGATCTCGAACGCCGCCCAGTTGGGCACGGTGTTCGGTCACATGGCCACCGTGCCGCAGCGTGTGAACTTTTTCCAGTTCGTCACGGCCCACGGACCCTTCGAGTTGACCGGCATTGTGCTGGGGGCGGCGGCCGGCATGCGGCTGGGTTTCTCGATCATCGACACCGGCGGTTTTACACGGGCTGCGTCGTTGCGGCGTGCCAGCCGCGAGGCCATGCCCGCCGCTTGCGCCAGCGTGATCCTGTTCTGCCTGGCCGCGGTCATCGAAGCCTTCATTTCGCCTTCCAGCCTGCCATATGCCTTCAAGGCGTTCGTGGCCGTGCTCACCAGCGCGATGCTGTTGTTTTACTTCGTGATGCTCGGCTATCCGCGGGAGAGCGCCTAGTGCAACTCGACAGCACCCGGATCGCGATCCGCGAGCGGAGCTTCGCCGACCTCCTCGACCTGGCGCTGCGCGTGATCCGCGAGCACGCCCTGCCGCTGGCGGCGACGTTCACGATCGGCGCCGTGCCGATGGCCTTGTTCAACCATTGGCTGCTGGCTGAAACCTTGAACGACGACGAGTTCGTATACGGGGTGCCGTTGACGTACCTGTTGTACACGCTGTTCTGGATCGTGTGGGAACTGCCGCTGGCGGCGGCGCCGACCACGGTTTACCTAGGGAAGGCCCTGTTCGAAGAAAAACCGTCCGTGGCCGACGTGGCCAAGGACCTGTTCTCGTCACTGCCCCAGTTGATCCTGTTCCAAGTCGTGCTCCGCGGCCTGCTTACGTTGTTCCTCATCACCTGGCCGGTGTTGTTCGTAGGCTGGCCTTACTTGAACGAGGTTCTGCTGCTCGAGCGCAATCCCTGGCGCAAGCGCAACGTCTACGGCAGCAGCACCAGCAGCCGCAGCTCGGCGATGCACGCTCGGAACCACGGCGATCTTTTCGGTCGCTGGCTGGCGTCGATCGTGGTGGCGACTGGGCTGGTTTTGGCGATCTGGGGGGCGATCTTGTACTTACAGACATTCATCACGTTCCACCTGGCCGCGGAGTACGTGGTCTACACGGTGCATTTGCAAGTGGCGATCTGGATCGTCATCAGCTACTTTATGGTGGTGCGTTACTTGAGCTATCTCGACCTGCGGATTCGCACCGAGGGATGGGAGGTCGAATTGACGATGCGCGCCGAAGCGGCCCGGCTGACGAGGCAATTGGAATGAAACAAGTGACGGTGTCGTTGCTGCTTGGCTGTTCTAACACCCCGAGGGCGGCAATCCTGGGCGTGTTGGTTCCACTCGCCTTGTTGTTCGGCCCCGCGTCCCGCGGGGCCGCGGCCGAATCGAGCGACGGCGTCGAGGAAGCGCGCGCGGCCCTGAAGAGCAGTTGGCGGTTTCCGTGGTACGACGGCGGCGAGGACGGCCTGCGCCGCGTCAATGTCAAGACACCCTGGGAATGGAACCTCAAGGCGCGCAGGTTCAACTGGACCTGGCTGAAAGTCCTGTGCTGGATCATTGCCGCGGCTTTGCTGGCGGGCCTGGCCTACCTGATGATCAGGGCTTTCCTCGACCGAGAAAACCGCGCCGACGGCGATCAAGTTGGCCTGCGCAAGCACGACGTGGCCGACGACGCGGCGCGGATCGAAGCCCTGCCGTTCCGTTTACGCGCAGGCGCGCTCGACCTGCTGGCCGAAGCCCGGCGGCACTACGCGGAGGGCAATTACGGCGAGGCCGTGATCTACCTCTTCAGCCACGAATTGGTCGAGCTGGACCGGGGCCGGATGGTCCGTTTGGCGAAGAGCAAGACGAATCGGCAGTACCACCGCGAGCTCGCCCGCCGGCCCGAGCTCGCCCAATTGTTCGAACAGACGATGGTGGCCTTTGAAGACGTGTTTTTCGGCGGCCATCCTCTTCAACGGCAGCGTTTCGAGACCTGTTGGCGGAGGTTGGACGACTTTGCGGCGCTCGTCGGCGAAGGGAGGGGGGGATGATGTGGATTTTGGATTTTGGATTTTGGATTTTGGAGCGCGCCGGCCCCCGCGCCGCTTGCGCGTTTCCAATCCAAAATCCAAAATCCAAAATCCAAAATCTCGTTTCGTTTTTCCTGCTCGTGCCCCTCGCCGGTTGCGAAAACGGCATCGATACGACCTATGGTCGCCGGTCAGGGAGCGTGGGCGGCGACAGCGTCAACGGGACCGCTGTGCTGGCCGGCATGTTCGAGCGGGCCGGGCACAGCGTCTCGAAATCGTCGCGGCTGTCGCCGCGCGTTCGCGAAAAGGCCGACGCGATCGTCTGGGCGCCGGACGATTTCAGTCACCCTACCAAGGAGGTCTGCGACTGGTTTGACGAATGGTGGCGCGACAAGCCCGGCCGCGTGATGATCTACATCGGCCGCGACTTCGACGCCGCCCCCGGCTATTGGCGCGCCGTGCAAAGTGGCGCGCCCCAAGGCCAATTGCGCGAGATCAAACGCCGCCTGGCCGAATCGCAAAACGCATTCCGCCAGCGCCGCGCGGGGCTTCCTGAAAAAGAGGAGGGTTCATGGTGTACCGTCGAGGGCCGCCGCCGGCGGCGCGACGTGCGCACGCTCGACGGCGAGTGGGCCGCCGGCGTTGCCCCCGAGCGGACCGAAATCGAGCTCAACGGCCGGCTCGTTCCTTCGGGCGGCCCAAGCGTGCCGCCGCCGGAAAATGACGTGCTGGTCCACCCGATGGAGCCGGTACACCGAGCCGCCGGCGATGCCAAGACGCTGCTCTCGTCGAACGGCGACGTGCTCGTCAGTCGGCGGGCCGTCGAGGAGGGCTCACTTGTCCTCATCGTCAACGGTTCGTTCCTCTTGAACGAGCCCTTGGTCAACGTCGAGCACCGCAAGCTGGCGGCTAAACTGATCGCCGAAGTCGCGCCGCGCCAGCGCGTGGTGTTCCTGGAGAGTGGTCCCGGCGGACCTCCGCTCTTGGACAAAGAACCCGATGAAGCCATTCGAAGCGGTTTGGAAATCTTCGGCGTTTATCCCTTCAATTGGATCTTCCTGCACCTGGCGGTGCTGGGCCTGATCTTTTGCGTGGCGAGGTTCCCGATCTTCGGCACGCCCCGTTCACTCGATCCCGTGCCGCTGTCGGATTTTGGCCGCCATGTCTGGGCATTGGGCAAGCTCTTGGAGCGGACGGGCGACCGGGTTTACGCCCTTTCCCGCCTGCAGCACTATCAACAGAATGTCCGCCGCGAGCCGGGCCGTTACCGCCGCGGCACGTCGGCCGGTTCGGCCGTGGCCTCGCCCTTCGCTGCACCGCCGCAACCACCGCATGGCGATGCGCCGGTTTCCGGTGCGCCGCCATCCAGTACAAAGAGCATTGCCCCGTCGAGCTTGCACCCACAAGAAACCCTGAACCCTTGACACTTTACCCCGCATGAACGACTCGCCTGTCGAATCCTTTGGTGAACCTCTCGCGCCCTCACCGCCCGGCCCGCTTGTCGACCATACGGCGGGGCCCAATGTGGCCGATACGCAGCCGTTGCCGCGCGCGCCGCTTCAGGCCGAGCCGGCCTTGGCCATGGCGCCGGATCGCACACAGCGGCTTTTCGGCAGGATCACCGCGGAAGTGCGGAAGATCTTCGTCGGCCAGGATGAGCTCGTGTTGGGCACCCTGGTGGCGCTTTTCTCCAGCGGCCATGTGCTGATCGAGAGTGTGCCGGGCCTGGGTAAGACACTCTTCGTCCGCGCGCTGGGCAAGGTGCTGGGGTGCCAGTTCGGGCGGATTCAATTCACCGCCGACTTGATGCCCTCGGACATCACCGGCTCGCCGATGTTCGACATGAAGACGCAGGATTTTCGCTTCCGCCCAGGCCCGGTCTTCACCCAGTTGCTCCTGGCCGACGAAATCAACCGTTCGCCGGCCAAGACCCACGCAGCGTTGTTGGAGATCATGCAGGAGTACCACGTCACCGTCGAGCGCACGAGCCATGCGCTCGAACGGCCGTTCCTGGTGCTGGCAACGCAGAACCCGATCGAGTCGGAAGGGACGTACAACCTGCCCGAGGCCCAGCTCGACCGCTTCATGTTCAAGATCCTCGCCGATTACCCTTCGGCCGACGAGGAGGGCGACATTCTCAAGATGCACCGCGAGCACCTCGACCTCAACGGGCGACTGGCCGAGTTGCAGCCCGTCACCAACCCTGCTGAGATTTCGGAAGTCACCGCCGAGTGCGGCAAGGTGCGGATCGACGACAAATTGGTAGACTATATCAACACGCTGGTCCGCCTCACGCGCCAATGGCCCCAGTTCCACCTGGGCGCGTCGCCGCGGGCGGGGATCGCCTTGGTGCAGGGCGCACGCACTTTGGCCGCCTTCCTGGGACGCGACTACGCCGTGCCTGACGACGTCGTGCAACTGTCGCTGCCGGCCCTGCGCCACCGCGTAATGCTCACGGCCGAAGCCGAAGTCGAAGGTCGGAAAGTTGACGACCTGCTCGATGAATTGATCCGCTCGGTGGAGGTCCCCCGGCTGTGACCGGCATTCTATTCGTATTCTTGCTTTCTTTCGGTGCGACCCTGCTCGCCGCCGCGCGCTGGTGCCGGCGGTACTTCGTCGGCCGCCCGCTTGCCGCCGCGTTGGCGGCCGCGCCCCTTTCCGCCGCCGGACTGGGCATACTGACGTACATCGTCGTCTGGCTGCTTTCTCGGGCCGAAGGGCTTTCGGCGTTTCTGCTGCACGTCACGCTGGCGTTGGGGCTCTTGGCCTTGGTGGGGCACGGGTTGCGGATTTTCCCGCACCGTCCGCTGGTTTACCTGGCACTGGCGCCCGGCCTGGCGTCGCTGGCGATGTTGGCCGCGCCGTGGGCCTGGCAGCCGCTGGTCGTCATCGACTGCCTGGCGGTGCTGTTGGCGGGCTTCGACCTGGTTACGCTGCCGCGGCGCAGGATGTTCGCGGTGACGCGGGAAGTGGGGCGCGTCGCGTCGTTGCGAAAAGGGCACGCCGTCACGCTCACGGTCGAGAACCATTCGTCGCGCCGGTTCTTCGTTTGGGTCCGCGACGGCGTGCCGCACGAGCTTGATCCGCGCCCCGACGAGTTCCGTTGCCGCCTGGCGGGCCGCAGCCGGGCCACGCTCAGCTACCAGATGCACGCCGGCCGCCGCGGGGCATTCAACCTGACCACGGTCCACCTTCGCGTCCGCAGCCTGTTGGGACTCTGGGTGCGGCTCGTCGATTTCCCTGCGGCTTCCGCCGTACACGTTTACCCCGATATGAAGCAGCTTGCGGAATACGCCCTTTTGGCCCGCACCAACCGGCTGAGCCTGCTGGGCGTGCGGCGAACGCGGCGGATCGGGCAGGACAACGAGTTCGAACGGCTCCGCGACTACACGCCCGACGACAACTACAAGCACATCGACTGGCGCAGCACCGCGCGGCGGCGCAAGTTGACCGTCAAGGACTTCCAGACGAACCAGAGCCAGCGGCTGATTTTCATGCTCGACTGCGGCCGGATGATGACCAACGAGGCGGCCGGCCTGAGTCTCCTGGACCACGCGCTCAACGCGATGCTGATGCTCAGCTATGTCGCTTTGACCCACGGCGATTCGGTGGGGTTGATCTGCTTTTCCGACGAGATCCACGGTTACGTGCCGCCGAGCGGCGGCCTGCGCCAGATGAACCGGCTGTTGCACGCCTCGTTCAATCGCTTTCCGCAGCTCGTCGAATCGCGCTACGACCAGGCCTTCTTGTACCTGGCCACGCACTGCCGCAAGCGCTCGCTGGTGGTGCTGATCAGCAACTTGATCGACGAAGTGAACGCCAACCAGGTCGGGCAGTACCTGCGATCGTTCGTCGGCAAGCACCTTCCGCTGGGCGTCTTGTTGCGCGACCGCCGCTTGTTCGAGGCCGCCGACGATCCGCCGCCCCACGAGGATGCGCTCTACCGCGCTGCCGCCGCTTCGGAAATCCTGGCCTGGCGGCACCAGATCCTGACCGACTTCGAGACCAGCGGCGTGCTCTCGCTGGATGTCTATCCGGAGGACCTTACCGCGCCTTTGGTCAATAGCTACTTGGAGATCAAGGCGAGGCACTTGCTGTGATTTCTCCTTTGTCCTGTCCCCTGTAACCTGTAACCTATTCCCAAATGGGAGACGCGACATGTCCACTGAATTGACCTGGCTTGGCCATGGGACCTGGTCGATCCGCACGGCGGGCCAGACGATCTTGCTCGATCCATTCCTCGACGACTCGCCCACCGCGCCGCTTAAGAGCGAAGAAGTGAAGGCCGACTACATCCTGGTGTCGCACGGTCATGGCGACCACGTGAGCGATGCCGCGAAGATCGCCCGCCGCACCGGGGCGACCGTGATCTCGAACTACGAAATCTGCACCTGGCTGTCCGCGCAGGGGGTCGAGCGGACGGTCGGCCACAACCTGGGCGGCGGTTCGCAGCATTCCTTTGGCCGGGTCAAGCTGACGTTGGCCCATCACAGTTCGTCGCTGCCCGACGGTTCCAACGGCGGCAACCCGTCGGGGTTCCTTCTGACGCTGGCCGACGGCACGATCTATTTTGCCTGCGATACGGCCTTGTTTTACGATATGAAGTTGATCGGCGCGGCGGGGATCGACCTGGCGGTGTTGCCGATCGGCGATCTGTTCACGATGGGCCCCGACGACTCGATCGAGGCGATCAAGCTGATCGGCCCGCGTCGCGTCGCCCCTTCGCACTACGGCACCTGGCCGCCCATCGCCCAGGACGCGCAGGCCTGGGCCAAGCGCGTGCGGGCCGAGACGAAAGCCGAGCCTTGCGTCGTCGAGCCCGGCGGGAAGATCGTACTGAATTGAGGGTTTAACTCGTTCCCACGCTCTGCCGACCCGCTGCGCGGGTGCCCCGAACGGCTCCGCGGACGCTCCGCATCCCCGTGTCAATGAAGAATAACTCGTTCCCACGCTCCGCGTGGGAACCGCTCCGCGGACGCTCCGCGTCCCCGTATCCACGAAGACCATATTCCCATGTGGTGACACCATGAATGGTTCTCGCCGTATTCTGTGAAGATAAGGGTGAGGTGGCTGGGGCAGAGCCTAAGCGATGCCCCGGTCCTCGCGTATCGGTCCTCGGCTGGCCAAATCGCTCATTGAAAATCAGAATCGTTCGTGGCCTGGCGCTGCATGGGCGAAGGCACCACGTGCCCTGCGGCGCTTGGTTGCTGCGTGGCCGCGGAACGGCCGAAGAGACGTTCCCACGCGGAGCGTGGGAACGAGGAAAATCGTGTTGAATCGCGTGTGATCCGATGCCACGTTTCCACTTCAGCTTGGCCGGGCTTTTCCTTTGGGTGACGTTCTGCGCGTTGGTTCTGGCTTTTTTCGTGCCGATTGTCCAGAGTTTCGGCCACCTGGACGAGAGCATCGTTTCGCTGGCCATTTCGGCGGACGGCTCGACGGTGGCCGCGCTCTGGTCGAGCGGTACATTGCGGCTCTGGGATGCCCGCACTGGAATCGAAATCACGAAGCCCAATGGTGCCGATTTCTTTCACGGGAACGTCGCATTGTCGAGCGACAGTGGCCGTATGGCGGTAGCGTCGGAATCGGCCGCAACTTCACCGCCCGTCGCGCCTGCCATCGGAATTTGGGACGTGCGCCAGAATCGGAAATTGGCGACAATCAACACCCCGTTTCACGAAGCGCTGGCGCTCGGACCAATCCAACCAATTATTGCCGTAACGGATGGAAGCTCGGTTGAATTACACCGTTGGGACACACCGCAGCCGGTGCCGCCCGAGCTCGTTGCCAGCGCGTACCTGAGTGTCTCAGAGTTGGAGTTTTCGGCCGATGGCAAGCTGCTGGCGTTTGGTGCGAATCCAATGGGTGTTGTCGTTGGTGGCAAGTACCAGCCGGCGCCGCCCAGTGTAGTGCTTTACGATGTCGAGCGAGAGAAGGTTCGCACGGAATTCCAATCAACCCCTGGAACCATCGCTCACATGTGCCTGAGTTTTTCGCCCGACGGCCGAAGTTTGGCAATTCTTGAGAACTCCAACGACGGGACGGGCCAGGCCCATACTTTGCTCGATGTGCGCGACGTTGAAACCGGCGAGGTGATTGCCAAGCTGCCGGTCGCGAACGACGACGCGGCGACGTCGATTGCCTTCCTGACCGACGGCCGCACGTTGGTTGTGGCAGACGAGAAGCTCACCGTCTGGGACGTGCCCACCCAAACACGTCGCAATTTTTCTCATTCCGCTGGACATTGGGTGCAGTACGTCAGGGCCGCGCGCGGAGGAAACCTGTTCGTCACCGCCGGCTTCGACGCGATCATTCTCTGGGACGGGACGTCGCTGGCGCCGGTACGGACTCTTTGGCGAGGTTGGAGCGAGCCGCCGTTCCTGGTCTGGGTGGGCTTCGCCGTCTGGTTCTTCATCTGGCTCATGCTGCGGGCGCGAAAGCTGCGACTTCCCTGCCGGGCGTGCGGCAATCTCTACCTGCGTGCGGGCAAAAAAGATAAATCGGTCGATTGCCCGACTTGTCGTCAGAAGAACATGACCGTGGCCGAGCAGAAACGCGAGAACCGAACTAATTTGCGGAAGCTTCTCCCACTTTGGCTGCCCGTCTTGGCGATCGTGGCCTTACCCATGGCCGCGGGGATCGAGAGCTGGATGCCGGTGGCCTTTTGGCCCGCGTTGCTTCTGTCGATCCTCTTCCTGGCGCTTGCCCTGCCGTTGCTCGCCATCGGTGCAATTTTGCTTGTTTACTTCGTGATCAGGCGCCGCTACGCCGACGAACGGCGCGATCTGGCGCTGGCCGAGCACAGCGCCGGAGAGCAGGGCATCGTGCGGCGGTACGGCGCCGTGACGGCCTGGTGGGCGCCTACGACCACGTTGGCGGACACGTTTGAAACCGAACTACCGCTGGCATGCGAGCGGTTGGCCGCCGCATTGGGGCGGACAATAGAAATCAGCCGGCAATTGCGAGTCATCGGCTTCGAGCACCGCGCCGACTACGATCGCTACCGCCGAGCGCACGACCTGTTTCAGCCCGACAGATCACAAGCCACGATCTATCGGCCCGGAACGCCGTGCCGCGCACTCGTCTGTGAAGAACTGATGCGCGAGTCAGGCGTCGACATGGCGATTCAATTGCGGCCACTGGTGCTCTCGCACTTCGTTTCATCGTGCTCGCACGGGCGCCTGCGGCCATGGCTCTCGGTCGGCCTGGTCTATCATTTGTCGCGGGACGAGCAGCCGGGCCATTCAGCCATGTTGAACCGAGGTCCATTGGCGGCCATGGCGCGAGGAGCGCTTGTGCCCTGGGAGCCTTGGTTCCTCGGAACGCCAACGAAACTTTGGTGGAAACACGGCGCGGGCGATACATTGAAGTCGTTTTCGTTTTGGCACCTTTTCAATTGGCAGTCGATATCGCTCGTCGAGTTTCTCATTGGCGGCGGCGCGCCGCCGCAGCGGAAAGCGGCCTTCGGGCCGTTGTTCGACGATCCTGAATTGCATCGCATCCCCGAGCAGGCATTCGAACGTCATTACGGCATCCCGCTCGAACGAATGTTGGTCGAGTGGCGTCTCTGGATTGAGTCGCGGGGCGCGGGGTCGCACGAGCCGCCACCGGCGCCGCTTTGTGATGCGTCGCGGCGTGGCGCTCTGGCAACCCTTGCCAGCGGCGAAGCCACATTGCAAGACCGCATTGCCGCCATTCGCGGACTTGGCGGCGGTGGCTATCCGCTCGGCGCCGACGAGCTGATCACCATCGTCCGCGAAGGCCCCGATGAGTTGCGCGAGGAAGCGGTCTGGGCTTTGGAAACCATTTCCGGACATGCCTGGGGACGCGACGTTAATCGCTGGGAACAATGGTGGAACAAGCTACCCGCGGAGGTGAAATGACCTGCCAACACCAGGATTGGCGGCTTGCAGGCGAGTTTCCCATAGGAGTTTGCGTTGGCTGGTGCCGTTAATATAGAATGAAATTGCCCGCAAGTCGTGTCGTCAAGCCGGAGCCTAGTTCATGAGCACAACGCCGTCCGCCGACATTCCAACGCTGACGTTGGACGGTCGCTTCCGTGTGCCCGCCGACGTATTCACCCTGCAAAGATTCCGCGAGTGGGTCCACGGCAAGGACTTTCCCGAGAAGGGGCGCGCGGCGTTCATAGCCGGAAGCGTCGAGGTCGAAATGAGCCCTGAAAACCTGGATACCCATAATGCCGTGAAGGGAGAAATCAATGGCATCCTGTTGCAATTCGTAAAACAGCGACGACTT
>DATLQY010000201.1:0-5105 GCA_035534975.1 Pirellulales bacterium | reverse complement strand
GGCCGAGGGGACGCAAACCATCGGCCAATGGACGAGGGGCGCATTGGTCGGTCGTCGTATCTGCGGCAAGCGACACCGGCGCCGTGAAAAGCGCCTTGCCGGTCATTTTCAGTTGGCTGGCCGGAATGGTCATGTCGGCATGGCAGCAACACAGATCGATCGGCCGCCCGGAGCAGGGGCCGGGCGTGTCATTCGTTGGGCTGTCTTGGTTGCAGCAGTCCAGGTAGCCGATTGCCACAAGGGGTTGTTCAGCCGTCGTGGGCTGGGGCGCTATGCAGCACCATCCCGGTGGGAGGGCCAGCAGCAGGGCCTGGGTACATGCGAGGATGCGCAAGTGCGTCGCCATAACGTTCATTACGCGGCCACTCGGTAAAAGGTTCGAGGGGATTTGGTTGGAATGTGGGGATTAAGGCGAAAGGATGGAAGATGAGAGCGGAACACGAGTTCCGGCGCCCACTCCGCCGACGACTAATCAAGGTACGCCGATTTCCCTTAGATCGCGAAGTCATGCCCCGTCGCCGCAACCACGACGAGTATCGGACCACCGAAGGCGAACTCCGCGCGGCGTGCGCGAAATTTTGGGGCGTCTACTATGAGTCGATGTGCGAGTTGCACGCGCGAAGAGGGCGGGACGCGGTCGCTCCGATCAAGGATCGGAACCTCGGCACGACCGACGCGAAGCACATCAACGTATTCGAGGAATTCTGGCGCGTTCAGCTCGCCACCGCCTTGCACGTAAAGGCCGCGGAAGTCGGGCCCCGAACGATCAGGTTCCGCGACCATCGCAGCAAGAGCTTCGATGTCTGTTGGCCGATGAGCGGCGAGCCGAAGATTCTGATCTCGATCAAGAGCATGCAAAACGCGTATCGCAATTTGACGAACCGCGTTGAAGAAGCATTCGGTGACTCCGCGGTGTTAAGGCTGTATCGCTCGACCCACACGGTCTTCGGTTTCTTCTTTTTCCTTCTCGACGGAACGGTCGCGCGCGGAGTTGCCGAGCCGGGGCGACCTGGCCTGGGCGATGCGCAATCCGGTCGGGGAAAGGGAGTCGCGCCATTTCTGGATCTGATCGAACAAGGGGGCGATTTTTTCGACCTGGCCCGAGTTGAGGAATATCGTAAGCCACCTTCGCAAAGAGCCCCCGCGAGGCAGGACGTCGTCGCCAAGGCAGAGCAGTCGCTGCTTGACCTTGTCGCGCCCGAGCCGAGCCGCACAAGTGGAATCCACTACTACGCGATCGCATTCGCACCAACGAGAATCCGCCGCACGAAAAATGGACCCAAAACGAAGGTGGGTTGGACTTGCGAGATTTCGACGGTCGATGAACGTCTTGATTTTCGTTTCTTCATTTCGAGGTTGATCGCGGTAGCCCAATTGCGCGGGTTCCTCTAATTGGCGCGCCGTCGCGCCGACGTGCCCTGCACTAACTCCAGCTCTTCGTCGTTGAGGCCATACAATTCGGCCACGACACCGTCGACCTCCGACGCATCTGGCGAGCCGTCCACGGCGATCATCTTCTTGAGTGTCGCTTTTGGGATGCTCATCAGGGGCGGAATGCAAATTCGGCGCAGGTACTGGGCCTGAAAACGGAGGAAATCGCCGCGCATCTTCACGCCATACATCCAGATGAAGAAGCGGCCCAACGACGACCTCAGGATCGTTCGCAAAGCCCGCAGATCCCAATACTCCGATGCGACATAGTACAGGTTGTGGTGCGGATAGAGCCGGCCTTGCTCCAGCACGATCAAGTTTTCGGCCTTGATATCGGGGATCAACAGTTTGGGCGTGGTTCGCAGGCTCGGGTAGATCCTGTCGATCGTGCGGTACCACCGGTCCAGATCGCGCTGGGCCACATTGCGTCCGCACAGACGAGCTCGGTGCCGCTCAAAATACGACTTGGCCTTGGGAAATTTCCGCAGGTCGATCAGATTCGTCGAGTCGCCGTTGGCGAAGGGATTGATCACGCAATTCCTAGTCCAATCGACGCGGCCGGAAGCGATGTCGCGCGTGGTCACTAATGGCATGAGTAGTTCGTGCTCTACTTCAGCGAAGTTGGCATCGACGATGAACACATCGTCCGCGCCCGTGGCAACCCCGATACCGACGCGGCAGCCCGAAGCTTCCTCGCCCAGGGGCACACCATCGGCCTCCAGCCTTCGCATCAACTCCAGATGAGCAGGCGATTCGACGGCCCATTGCTCTTCGCCACTGAACCAAGCCTCGTAGCGATGGTGAATGACTTTTGACTCGGACCTTACACGGCCGCACCCATTCGACACTGCCGAGCGCACGGCATTGCATTCGTCCGGACCACCATCCGTGAGCCGAAGATGGTGTACGGCGCCCGCCGCCTTCCCTTCGGTGATGATGAAGATGCCCGGGTAACAGGTCACGTCCGGCTCAAAGGGCGAAGCTTGGGCCAAGTCGAGCACGTGGCGAACGGCGAATCGTTCGGAAATCAGACCGCGCAGCTTCTTTCCGTAGTTGTTACGGGTGAAGCGGTCGGGGCAAATGAACCCGAGTGTCCCCCCAGGTCGCAAAAGATTCAACCCGTTCTCAAAAAACGCCACATAGAGATCGGCGCGGTCGTAAAAGCACTCAAACACGGATCGGTAGCGTTCGAGCGACTTCTTCGGGATCGCCTCCTGGCGGACATAGGGAGGATTGCCGACCACGAAATCAAAATGCCGGCCCAGCGGGTGGTCCAAGAAATCCGCGCACACGATCCAGCGCTCGGCGAGTTTCGTCGCCAGCCGTCGCGGTATGCCTCCGCTGATGAGCGCATCGATCACCTGCAATCGGCAGACTTTAATAGCATCGGCGTCCTTATCGATTCCCACGAGGCAGTCGGCTAAGTCGTCGAATTCCGCGGTCTTGCGCAACGACGCCACGAGCCGCCGCGCCGCGCGGACTACAAACGCGCCCTGTCCGCAACCAGGGTCGAGCAGCGACTTCGACCGTAGCGACGATCCGCTGTAGCCCGACAGGTCGAGCATCAAATCCACGATGTGCGGCTTGGTGGTTACTTTTCCATCGACGGCCACGGCCGGCGAGGTGTCGATCTTGCGGTAAACGCTGAACGCCGAATTCATTGTCGGGATTGCCGAGAAATGGTTCGTGGAACCGGGGCCATATCACGGCAAGGATTGTATCGGACAACGGAACTGTTGTCCAGTGACCGAGTCGGAGCGAGAGGCGCCTCATTCCATCCGCCTAACGCCGTTTTCCAACCTACGCCAGGATTTCCCGCACGATGCGGGCTGGCCGGCCGTCGATGAGTCGCTGCTCACGGCCGTTGGCGTGGTAGACGAGCCGCTCATGGTCCAACCCAAGCAGGTGCAAGAGCGTGGCCTGGTAATCGTTGGGCGTCACGACGTTCTCGGCCGCCTTGTGGCCGACCTCGTCGGTGGCGCCGTAGGTCACGCCGGGCTTGATGCCGCCCCCAGCCAACCAGATCGAGAAACCCTGGCCGTTGTGGTCGCGACCGGCAGAGTCGTTCAACTCTCCCTCGCAGACGGGCAAGCGGCCTATCTCGCCGCCCCAGTGGACCAGCGTCGTATCCAATAGCCCGCGCTGCTTGAGATCCTTCACCAGCGCGGCCGCCGGCTGGTCGGTCCGGCGGCAGATGTCAGGCAACCCCTGCCGAATGTTGTTGTGCGTGTCCCACGGCTGGCCGCCGAGGAAAAGCTGCACGAACCGCACGCCCCGCTCTACCAGCCGCCGGGCGATCAGGCAGCGCGTACCGTACTCGCGCGTGGCGTCCTGATCGAGCCCATACAACTTGTGGATGAATTCCGGCTCTCGCGTGAAGTCGAGGGCCTCTTTGGCGGCGGTCTGCATCGCCGCGGCCAGTTCGTAGCTGGCGATCCGCGTTTCCAGGTCGGCTTCGCCGGGGTGCGCCGCGAGATGGCGGCCGTTGAGCTGCCGCAAGAGGGCCAGGTTCTGTTCTTGCAGCTTGCCGCGGAGCTGGGTCGGCGGGTCGAGGTTCAAGATCCTCGGTTCCTGCGGGCGAAGCACGGTCCCTTGGTAAAGGGGCGGCATGAACCCGCTTGACCAATTGTGCGTGCCGTCGACCGGGTGCCCGCCGGGGTCGGAGAGCACCATGTAGGCCGGCAAATCCCGTGACTGGCTCCCCAGGGCGTACACGATCCAGCTTCCCAGGGTGGGCCGACCGGTCACGCCGGCCAGTCCGCCGTGGAAGTAGCGGATCGAGACTTCATGCCCGTTGTGGCCCGTGTGCATCGAGCGGATGATGCTGATCTCGTCGACGATTCCGGCGGTGTGCGGCAGCAGCTCCGACACGTCGGCGCCGCATTGGCCGTGCTTGGCGAATTTCCAAGGGCTTCCGAAGAGTTTCTTGCTGGCCCGGTTGACGAAGCTGAAAACCACGTCGCCGCCGTAGTCGGCCCCGCTCTTGGCAGTGAGCTCGGGCTTGGGATCGAGCAGGTCGACGTGTGAGGGACCGCCGTGCATGAAGAGCGAGATCATCGCCGTCGCCCGCGGGGCGAATTGCCCTGCCCTGGGCTGCGTGTCCAGAGGCAGGTTTTCGCCGGGCTTGCCGGCCGGAAGGGCAAGCAGCCGATCCTCGCGCAAGAGGCTTGCCAGCGCGAACGCACCAATGCCAAAGGCCGATTGCGAGAGAAAAACGCGGCGGGTAGGCATACGCGGATCAGTCGACATAGAGAAACTCGTTGGAACAAAGAAGTTGCTGGCAGAGGCTCGTCAGGGCCGTCAGCTCGTGGTCCGACGTGTCGCCGGTCGCGCGCAGGTGCGATACTTGATCGCTGACGAAGCGAATAGCAAGCTCCCATTCTTCGACGGTCGGCGGCCGTTGGTAGGCGAGCTGCCAGCCGTACGCAATCTGTTGCGGAAAGCTAGTGCCGAGCGGGCCGTGGAAGTCGGCGGCCGAGTTCCAGGAGCTTAACATTGCGCCTTGAGCGTCCGCCAACTTGATTTCGACCGCCCACTCGAACGAATCGCTGGTGACGTCGCCCAGGCAATCGACGGCGAAGTCGAGCGTGTCGCCGGCCTCTACCGCGAGTGCCGCAGCGACGGTGGCGGTCTCACTAGTTTTCACAGGCCATTCGCCGCAAAGCCCTGACCGG
>DATLQY010000200.1:0-4075 GCA_035534975.1 Pirellulales bacterium | reverse complement strand
GCGCCACCATCAACTGGGGCGACGGCACCACGACCACAGGCACGGTTTCGGGCTCAACCGGCGGCCCGTTCACGATCAGCGGCGCCCACACCTATGCCGATGAAGGGTCCTTCAAGGTCCTCGCCGCTTTCGCTGACGACTCGCCGAGCACGCTTAGCGCTACGATCACCAGCACCGCGGCCGTGGCCGACGGCGACACGCTGTTGGCTGGCACCGCCACCCTCTCCGCGACGGAAGGCGCCACCTTCACGGGCACGGTGGCGACATTCAGCGATACGACGTACGCCGGCAATCTACCGGCTGACTTTACCGCCACCATCGACTGGGGCGACGGCACGACCGACGTAGGCACGGTCTCGGGCGGCGGCGGCACGTTCACCGTATCCGGCAGCCACAGTTACGCTGAGGAAGGTTCGCTGAACGCCTCGATCGTGCTCAGCGACGACGCTCCAGGCACCGCCAAAGGCACCGCCACCACCAGCATCGACGTGGCCGATGCGCCGTTGAGCGCGACCGCGGTGGCCATCACTTCGCCCGAATACGCGACCTTCTCCGGTCTCGTGGCGACGTTCACCGATGCCGACCCCAACGGGACGGCGGCCGACTATACGGCCACCATCGCTTGGGGCGACGGCGTCACCAGCGCGGGCACCATTGCCGCTTCCGGTGGCGGTTTCATTGTCAGCGGTTCGCATGCCTATGGCGAGGACGGCACGCACACGTTCACGGCGACCATCGCCGACGCCGGCGGCAGCACGGCGACCGCCGGCGCCGCGGCCAACATTACCGAGCAGACAATTTCCGCCACGGCGGTGGCGGTCAACGGCTACGAGCGGTCGCCCCTCGCCAACGTCGCCCTGGCCACTTTTACGCACGGCACCGGCGGTGAACCCACCAGCGGGTTCAGCGTGAGCATCGAATGGGGCGACGGCTCGACTTCAACCGGCTCGGTGAGCGAATCGGGCACGACGTACACCGTCAGCGGGTCGCACACCTATCTCGACGAGGGCACCTACCCCATCGCCTTCCAAGTGTTTGACGGTAGCGGTTCGTCGTCGTTTACGACCTCGGCGACACTCAAGGAAGAGCTCTTGCCCAACGGGACCGTGGGGACGGTGAACCAGCGCTTCATCCAGGAAGTCTACCGCGATCTGCTTCACCGGCAGGTGGATGACTTGGGATTGGCCTATTGGACGAACCTGCTCGATCAGGGCGAAACGCGGCTGCAAGTCGTGACCGTGATCATCTCCGACGCGATGCAGGGAGAGCTGGCCGCCGAGGTGGTGACGGGCATCTACGAGAAGTACCTTGGCCGCGAGCCCGACGCGGCCGGCCTGGCCGCCTGGGTCCCAATCCTCGCCAGCCAGCAAGAAACGATCGAGCAAGTCGAGGCCGACATCGCCGGCAGTCCGGAGTTCTTCGCTCAATCGGGCGGAACGAACAGCGGGTTCATCACCCATCTGTTCAATCTGGCCTTGGGAAGGAACCCCGAGCCGGCGGCCCAGAGCGGTCTCAATGCGATTTTGTCCGCGGGGACGACGCGTGAACAGGTTGCCGAGTTGGTGTTCAGCAGCCCTGAATTCCACCGCGATGAAGTCGCGGGCTACTACCAATCGCCCAGCGATGCCAACGGGAGCCCGTCGGTCGCGGTGCCTTTCATCGACGACCTCGACTTCCTCGACCGGCCGGCCGATCCGCTGGGCCAGGCCGGGTTTGCTGCGGAGCTGGACCTGGGAGTTCGCGATCAGGTAATCTGGGCCGACTTCATGGCGTCGGACGAGTTCTTCGCCAAGATCACCTAGATTGTGGCACGGCATCGGCTAGCGTCTGCGAGATGTGGCCCAGCCGATCCCGGGCAGGTATTCTTCCAAGACGTCGACGTACGAGTCGTAGCGGGCGATCAACCCTGCGCCGCAGTTTTCCTGGAAGTGGCGCAACCTGACCGCTTGCCAATCGGCGGGCTTCCTGAAACCCAACTTTCGCCCAAGCCATCGCATGTACCGTCGTCGGTTTTCCTGGTCGTGCCAGAAGTGAAACGGAACCCTCGAAAACAGCCATTCCTTCCAGGGGTAGCTCGGGATGTACGCTTTTATGGCCTGAAATGGCAGGCCGTTGTAGAGTTTAAGGAACTGGTTTCCCGCGTTGGCGTTGAATTCGCGCTGAGTTACGGCATACCAGTCCTCAGGGTCACGGATGCCGAGCTGCTCGGCAAGCCAATCCATGTACCGCCTTCGGTTTCGACGGGCACTCCAGAAATCCTTGGGTGTGAACGTAAACAGCCATTCCTTCCAGCCGTAATCGGGCAAGTACGCCATCACCGCGGCAACCGCCGAACTGTCGTAATGCAGCAGGAAGGCTCCGCCCTTGTGTTTTTGAAAATCCGCGGTCGTAATGCCGTACCAGTCCTCGGGACGGCGGAAGCCGAGTTGCTTGCCCAGCCACGACATGTACCGTCGGTGATTTCGCTGGTCTTGCCAGAAGTGGATTGGTGCCGTTCGAAACTCCCATTCGTGCCACTCGTGGTCAGGGAAGCACTCCATGACCGCCGCGATCGCCGAGTCTCGATAATGCGACTGCAGGAGACCTGCACCATGATTGCGTTTGAAGTCGGCGGTGCTGATTTTGTGCCAGTCTTCCAGTTTCCTGAATCGCAGCCGCTGTCCCAACCAGCAGACGTATCGGCGGCGGTTCCTGGGATCTTGCCAATAACCGGGAGGGACCGGGCCGTCGAGCCAGATCGCCTGACGCATGGGCACGTGCGGGACCGGCCAATCCTGCGATCTACGCATCGTTAACGCCATCACCAATGGGAGTTGTCATTGGGCCAGCTCGTGAATCGTATTGTGAATGACCCCCTCGATCGTCGTGCCTTCGGCGCTCTTGAGCGAATAGGCGATCTCCATGCACCACGTCGGAGCAATCTCCGGTAGCTTGATGAACACCCCGCGAGCTTCAGGCGAGACCGTGGCCGCAGATACCTTCAACGACTTCTCGTCGTAGTGCTCCGAACCGTAGTTGGCCGTTCGCTTGAGCGACCAGGTCTTGACCCGGTAGTTCGCCGCGTCGGCGGCCGTCTGGCGGTCGAGCCGGCCGCTGAACACGATCTCAATCCCTTCGCGCCGCGCGCGCAGGCACAACGGCACATGGACCGGCCGGCCGGTGTAGCGCACGCGGTACAGCCCGCCAGGCTGCTGCTGATTGCCGGCCCAGGCGAACATGCCGCAAGCGTAAAGCTGGCGATCCGTCGGATGGAAGCGGCCCCGCATGATCCCCGTGGGAAATTGCGGCACCGGAAGCTGACACATCCCGCCCTGCGCGTGCCGGCCCGCGGGCTCGTGCGGCACGACGAAAATCTTGCCGTAACCGTAGGATAAATTGAGCAGCGCCCCGGCGAGCGGTCCCCAGGCGCCCTCGGGCACCCAAAGCAGCTCGGCGGGCGAGCGGTCGAAGGAGTTTGCGATCCAGCAAACCGGCGGCCGCATGGCACTGTCCGATTCGTCGGTCACGTCGTGGTAGCCCCACATGTTGCCGTAGAAGCCGCCTTCGACCACGCGATTGATCCGGTTCTGTGGATTCCAGAACCCTTCCTGGTCGGTGACGAAGAAAGAGCCGTCGGAGTTGAGGCAGACGCCGTTGGCCGCCCGGAACCCAGTGGCGACGATGTCGGTGCGGCCCCCGTCGCGGCTGACGCGCAAGAGCGTGCCGTGGTGCGGCACGAGCGCCGTTTTCCCGTGCCGCGCCGACTTGGCATAGTAAAAGTTGCCCGCCGCGTCGGACTGCATACCCATGGCGAATTCGTGGAAGTGCTCGGTCACCTGGTGGTCGTTGTTGAAGTTCTCATAAAAATCGGTCTCGCCGTCGCCGTTCAGGTCGTTGAGGACCACCAGTTGATCGCGGCAGGTGACGAAGATACGCCCCTCGACCACCTTCAGTCCAAGCGGTTGGAAAAGCCCGCTGGCGATCCGTCGCCAGGTGAGCCCCTGTTCAGGTCGGTCGATGCCCGCGACCAGCCAGACGTCACCGTCCCAGGAGCAGACGGCGGCCTGGCGGCCGTCCGGGAGGAAGTCGAGCCCGG
>DATLQY010000199.1:0-2083 GCA_035534975.1 Pirellulales bacterium | reverse complement strand
GGCCATTTCATTCTCCCTTGATGACGGCTGACAGTTCGGGCGGCACCTCGGCGAGCGGCTCATGGCGGACTTCGATTCGCTCGCCCGCCTGACGGACCACCAGGTTGAGCTTGCCCCACTTCGGATCGGCGTTCGGGAAGTCCTCGCGGGTATGGGCGCCGCGGCTTTCCTGACGTTCCAAAGCCGCGCGAACCACCGCCTCGCTGACGTCGAGCATGTTTTTCAAGTCGAGCGCCAAGTGCCAGCCAGGGTTGAATTGGATGTTGCCGCCGCACTTCACCGTGGCGGCGCGGGCGCGTAGTCCGGCGAGCTTTTCCAAGGCTTCTTTCAGGTCCGATTCGGAGCGGACAATGCCCACGTTCCGCTGCATCAGCGCCTGCAATTCCTGGTGCAGCGCGTAGGGGTTCTCGCCTGCGCTCCGCTCCAGCGGCTCCAGCGACTCGCGCGCCGCGCCAGCGATCTCGTCGTCGTTGAGCGTGGGCCACGAGGCTTCCTGGCGCGCGCGCTCGGCGGCGAATTCACCGGCCCGCTTGCCGAATACCAAGAGGTCCGACAACGAATTGCCCCCCAAGCGATTGGCGCCGTGCAGCCCCCCGCCGACCTCGCCGGCGGCGTACAGGCCCGCCACGGTCGACTCCTGGGTTTCCGCGTCGACGCGCACGCCGCCCATCATGTAATGGCAGGTGGGGCCGACCTCCATGGGATCGGTGGTGATGTCGACGTCGGCCAGTTCCTTGAACTGGTGGTACATACCGGGGAGCTTTCGCTTGATCTCGGCGGGCGTGCGCCGCGAGGCGATATCGAGGTACACCCCGCCGTGCGGCGTGCCGCGCCCCTGCCGCACTTCGGCTCGGATGGCCCGGGCAACCACGTCGCGAGTCAGCAGCTCGGGGGGCCGCCGCGCCTCGGGACGCTTGCCCGCGATCACCGCCTGCACCCATTTCGTCGCCTCTTCTTCGGTCTCGGCGAACTCGCCGCGGTAGCGATCGGGGATGTACGGGAACATGAACCGCTTCCGTTCGCCATTGAGCAGCACGCCGCCTTCGCCCCGCACGCCTTCGGTGATGAGCGTGCCTCGCACGCTGGGGGGCCAGACCATTCCGGTGGGATGAAACTGCACGAATTCCATGTCGATCAAGTCGGCGCCGGCCCAAAGGGCCATGGCGTGCCCGTCGGCCGTATATTCCCAGGAATTCGAGTTGATCTCCCATGCCTGGCCGATTCCCCCCGTGGCCAGCACGACGGACTTGGCGCGAAACACGACGAACCGTCCGTTGTCACGGAAGTAGCCGAAGCAGCCGGCCGCCCGGTTGCCGTCTTTGAGCACGCGCCGGACGGTGCATTCCATGAACACTTCGATGCCCTGATGGACGCCGCGGTCTTGCAGCGTGCGGATCAGCTCCAGACCGGTGCGGTCGCCGACGTGGGCCAGGCGCGGATACGTGTGTCCGCCGAAGTTACGCTGCAGGATCCGGCCGTCGCCGGTGCGGTCGAAAACCGCGCCCCACTCTTCCAGCTCGTGAACTCGGACGGGCGCTTCCTGGGCGTGCAGTTGGGCCATCCGCCACTGGTTGAGGAACTGCCCACCCTTCATCGTGTCGCGGAAATGGACTTGCCACTTGTCGCGGCCGTCAAGGTTGGCCAGGGCGGCGGCGATTCCCCCTTCGGCCATGACCGTGTGGGCCTTGCCCAGCAGCGACTTGCAAACCAAAGCGGTCCGAGCGCCGCGGGCCGAGGCTTCGATGGCGGCGCGCAGCCCAGCGCCTCCGGCGCCGACCACGACCACGTCGTATTCGTGCGTCTCGTACTTCGACATGAGTCAGAAAATCCTGTAGTCGGTCAACCGTCCCGATGCGATCATCCAGACGTAAAAATCGGCGAAGCCCACCATGAACAGGCTCAGCCAGGCGAAAAGCATATGGTGAGCGTTGAGCCGCGACACGCAACTCCAGGCCCTATGGCGAGCTTGCCCGAACGCGACGCACGAGAAACAATCGACGTTGCCCCCCACGAGGTGCCGTAGTGAATGGCAGCCAAACGTGTAACATCCCAAGAGCGTCACGTTCGCCGCCAGCACCAACGT
>DATLQY010000198.1:0-8167 GCA_035534975.1 Pirellulales bacterium | reverse complement strand
GCCGCCCGGCCTTTTTTACCCAATCGAGGGACTTTTTTAAGGAGAATCGAGATGCTACGCGATCCTAAGCAACTGCGTTACGTGCCGACTTCGTGGCGGCGACAAACCGGCCTGGTGGCGGCGGTGGCCCTGGCGGGCTTGCTGATCGCCGGACTCCGCGGGCCAACGGGCGACACCGTGGCCATGAGCCAGGCGGCACAACCCAAAGCCAAGACCCAGGCAGCCGCCGCGAGCGACCTGCGTTATGTGCCGGCCGACGCCGTGGGCGTGTTGTCCGTTCGCCCCGCCGCGATTTTCGAACAAGGTGAAATGAAGCCCCTCGCGGAGATGTTCAACCAGCAACTGGGCCTGCAAGCGACGCTCGGCGCGCCGCTTGACGACATCGAAGAAATCATCGTCGTGGCGGCACAGTTTCCGATGCCGGGGGATGGAGGGCCGAATTCACCGGCCCAATTGGTCATCTGGCGCAGCCGCGCGCCGCGGGATTGGAAGACTTTGATGAATCGTATGGTCCCCGAAGGGGTCGAGGCCACGTTCGGCAAGTTCAAGTACACCAAACAAAAGGAGTCACAGGGGCCCCGATTTGCTTACAGCGGCTTCACCCCTGACGACCATACGCTCGTCTTGGCCGCGGAACCGCTGTTGCGGCGTGTGATGCTGGCCGCCGGCAAGCCCGATGCCGGCAAGCCCGACTGGGCCGCCGCGTGGCAAGAGATGTCCAAAGGTCACGCGACATTAATGGTCGACACGGTGGCATTCAACCGAGCGGCCGCACCGGAATTGAAACGGGCACCGCAAGGAGCGATGATCGCGACGTTTGCCCCATTGTGGGAGCAATCAAAGCGGTTGTTCGTGGGACTCGAGGTGGGCAATGGAGTGAATCTCCAGTCGACGCTCGATTGTCCCACGCCAGAGGCGGCCGAGCGAGTACGCGCCACCGCCGAAGCGGCCTTGACTCTAGCCCACAACATGCTCGAGAAGCTGGGAGATCAAATTGCCTCGGTGCCCAGGGAAGAGACCGGCGCGGCGCTGATCATTGCCGACCTGGCAGCGGCGCTGGTGAAAGAGGCCAAGTTGACGGCGGATGGTAATGCCGTTCACTTGCAATCCGAGACTCGCATCGATGTGGCCGACACGGGGATCGCCGCGATTATGCCCGCCATCATGGCCGCGCGCGAGGCCGCCAAACGCGCCCAGGCTCAAAACAACCTCAAGCAAATCGGGCTGGCGTTCAATAACCATGGCGTCGTTTACAAACGTTTTCCCGCGGCGGCGGTGATCGGACCTGACGGCAAAACGCCGCATAGTTGGCGAGTGGCGATCTTGCCCTTCCTCGACGCCAAGTCGCTCTACGACCAATACAAGTTCGACGAGCCTTGGGACAGCGAGAACAACACGAAGGTGCTGGCCCAAATGCCCGCCGTGTATCGCGACCCAGGCGCGGACCCAGCGAGCACGTTTTCATCGTATTACGTGCTGACCGGTGACCAGACGATCTTCGGTATGGAGGGCGGCACGCCTTATGCAGCCGTCCGCGACGGGTTGTCGCATACGATCCTGGTGGTCGAAGCAAAACGCGAAATCCCGTGGACGAAGCCTGACGACATCGCCTGCGATCCGGCCAAGCCGTTGCCCAAGCTCGGCGGCTGGCGCCCCAACGGTTTCAACATACTCCTCGCCGACGGCTCGGTGAGGTTCATTTCCGACACGATCGACGAAGTGACGTTCCGAGCGTGGCTCACCAGGGCCGGTAACGATGTGGTCCCGATTCCGTAGTGCGAACCGTAGGGCTGTTCTCGCTGGTCGGCGCGGTGGTCTATGCGCTTGCCCGCCGGCGCGGTCCGGCCGCCGGAGCGCTGGCGGCGACCGCCAGCCTTGCCATGGCCGTCGTCGTTTCGGTGCTGGCTTTCGGCCTGGGCCGCTAAAAACTTGGGCTTTGGGCTGGAACATCGTTATACCGATTTCGTTCCGCACGTAGAACGGAATTCATTCCGTTAGAAGCGGGAAACGGAATGAATTCCGTTCTACGGTGCAGGAACAGATTCACTCGAATCCCAAAACACGACTTTTGCCTCAAAAGCCCAAGTTTTTATCGACTGGCCTTCAGCCCTTGGCCGCGTTGGCGCTGTCCATGGCGCCGCGGGCCGTCGAGCAATGCTCGCCTGCGCTTCTCGGCCATGATACAATCAATTGCGCATTTCCCCGGTTTTCACCGGAATATTGAAACCCGGTGCGACGAATCCCTGTATAGCCCGCCAGAGCTGAATGGCGGGGCGGTTGAGCACTGGGAGGAGACAATCGAATGGCGGGCTGGCGAACACTGTGCCGGTCAACACTCTGCCGCTCGATCCGTGGCTTCGCACTTTGCTGCGCGGTGGCCGCCGCATTTTGTGTGGGCGGCCGGGCCCAGGCCCAGGTGCTCGTCCAGAGGGCGCGCAGCGACCTGCCGGCCGTCACGCGCATCGCGCCCTGTGGAGTGCAGCCGGGACGAACCGTCGAGGTCACCGTTGCCGGCGAGCGGCTGGAAGGCTTGAGCGCCGTGCTGGGGCCGCCGGGCGTTCGGTTGGTCAAGGTGCTGGCAGTCGAGGAAAAGCTGGCCAGGTTGGAATTGGAGGTAGCGGCCGATGTAGCGCCGGGCGTGTACCCGTTTCACTTGTTGGCCAAGGCGGGCTTGTCGAACCCGCGGCTTCTGCGGATCGACGAGCTTCCACAGACCAGCGAGATTGAGGACAACAATTCCCTCGCGACCGCCACCCTCATTTCCGCGCCGGTGGGTGTCAACGGCGTCCTGACCGCGACCGACGTCGATCATTTCCGTTTCGAGGTCGCGGCCGGACAAACGTTGGTATTCGACGCTGAAGCTCACCGGATCGGCTCGGCGTTGCAGCCCGTGCTCACGTTGTTCGACGCCGCGGGACGTACCGTGGCGCGGGCCGCCAAAGGCGCGCGCGACATCGCGCCCGACGTCCGCCTGAGCCACACCTTCGCATCGTCGGGCACGTATTACGTGCGAGTCCATGACCTGGTCTTTGCCGGCGGCGAATTCGCCGTCTACCACCTGCGCGTGGGCGCGATTGCGTTCGCCAGCAGCATGTTTCCCTTGGGCGGCCGACGCGGCACGAAAACGTCGATCACGCTCTCCGGCGGCAATCTGACGCAGCCAGTGGTCCACGAAGTCGATTTGACGAGTGACATCGCCTGGCGCAGCATGCGGTTGAGCATTGCCGCCGCCGCCGGCCGGATTGCCGCCCCGGCCTCGTTCGCCGCCGGCGATTTACCGGAATTCATCGAGCACGAGCCGAACGACGAGCCGGCACAGGCCAATCGCGTCGATGCGCCTGTGACGATCAACGGCCGCATCGACCGCGCGGGCGATCGCGACCTGTTCCAATTCCATTTTTCCGCGGGAAGCAAGCTCAACGTGCGCGTCCTGGCCCAGGAACTGGGCAGTCCGGTCGATTCGGTGGTCACGATCAGCGACGCCAAGGGCACCGAGCTGCTCTCGGCCGACGACCGGCAACCTGTGCCGCGTGAACCGCCATTGGTTCGCGCCTTGATCGCCTCGCCGCCGATCGACGACGTGCTGGCCGAATTCATCGCACCGGCCGAAGGCGACTACTGGGTGGCGATCGAAGACCGTTTTGGTTTCGGCGGCCCGGCCTACGGGTACCGCTTGGAGCTCGCACCGGCCCGGCCCGACTTCGAGCTGCTGGTCCAGCCCGGCACCGCCTCGGCCCCGGCCAACCCCAATGCAGCGCAGCAACAACAACAGAACCAACAGGTGCTGGCCGAGTTCGCGGGCGTCGGCACCGGCTCGCTGAGCCTCGATCGCGGAGGCTCCGGATCACTCGTGGTCCGCGCGTTTCGTAGCGGCTACGACGGACCGATCGCTTTGACGGTCGAGGACCTGCCGCCTGGAGTGCAGGCCGCTCCGGCGCTGATTGCCGCCGGCCAGAACGACGCCGCGATCAATTTCACCGCCGATTTCGAAGCGGCCAGCACCGCCGGTTTCGTGCGGATCGTCGGCACGGGGCAGATCGATGGCGCGGCGCCGCCAGCGCAGGTGCCGCTTGTGCGGGCCGCGTTGCAGCCCATCGTGACCTCGGCGCTGCCGATGAACGGCGCCGTCCAGCAGGAATTGGGCGTGGTCGCATTGGGTATCAGCCAACAGGGGGCCGAACTGGCTTTACGGTGTTCGCTGGCGGAGGCACTGGTGCCGGGTGGCCGGTCGGTGCTCGGCGTGGCGGTCAAGCGCCGCGAGGGATACGCCGGCGACGTCGCGATCCAGGTGCTGAATTTGCCCACCGGTTTGACCGCGGAGGCGACTTCGATCGCCGCCGACCGCAACGAGTCGCAGGTTCTGCTGGGCGCGAACCTTGAACTCTCGCCGGGCCGGCACGCATTCCTGGTCGAAGGCAAGCTCACGGTGCCCGGCAAGAACGAGCCGATCATCGCCGCATTTCCGCTTCAGTTCGAGGTCTTGCCGTTGGTGGCTTTGGAGCTGGCCGCGCAACAGGTCGACGTGCCGCAAGGCTCGTCGGCGACGATCGAGTTGGCCGTCCGCCGCAACGCGGCGCTGGCGGGCGCCGTCGAGCTGACGGTCTCCACGTTGCCAAAAGGGTTGACCGTCGCGGCCACGTCGATCCCAGCCGATGCCCAGCGGTTTTCGCTGGTGATCGAGGCTGCCGAGACGGCCACGGCCAGTCCGATCCGCCGCATCATCCAGGTCAAGGCCAAGGTACAAGCCGGCAACCAGACATTGGAGTTGCCCGCGCTGAGGTTCGCGCTCAAGGTGACGAAGAAACTCTAGAGCCTGGCGGTCCCATTCACGGTGGCTGGGGCAGAGCCTAAGCGATGCCCCGGTCGACCGCGTCCGGTAGCAGGATTCGCACGAATTCTAGGCGTAAGGACAGCCTGGTTCGTCAGACCGCGCGCACCGTGCTATAATCACGGTGTAGGGCGGTGCGGCCTGGACTTGGGGCGAAACGCACCGCGTACTTTCCCAAGGTTTCGCGTCGCCGGTGAAGGTAATGAGACGACTCCACAGCACATCGAGGGCGGGGAACGGCTCGCGACCGAAAAAAAGTAATGAAGGCGTTCCGATCCACTGCGGCGCTTATTTTCTCTCGCTGGGTCTCGAGAACGTTCGCTGCTTCGGCGCCGAGCTCCAAACGCTTGACCTTTCAGCCAAGTCAGGGGGGCCGGCTCAATGGACGATCTTGTTGGGGAATAATGGCACTGGAAAAACCACGGTCCTTCAATCGCTGGCAATGTTCGGGCTTGTTGGCACGAAACGAACCATCCGGCTTTCCTTCGAGCACTCGCTACGGAGGTCGAAACGATATACGGCCTGGAACATGTCCCGTTGCGGGTCGGAGCACGACGGTAGGCTACAGGTCTCGGCCATGCCCGCGAACGGCCTGCGGACTCGAAGTGGCGACTTCCCTTCCTTCCAAATGGGGCTGCCGTTTCGCGACGGCGTCGCCGGGGCCATGGCGAGCCCGAGCGTCGAAGGCGTGTTCTTCGCGCCAGTTTGCTTTGGTTACGGCGCGGCGAGGCGAACAGGAACGTTGCCCCTCAGCGACGGGGATCTCGAAGACACGACCGCCAGCTTGTTCTCCGACTCCGCCGAATTGCGTAGCGCCGAGGAGTGGCTGGCGCAGCTCGACTGGGCGGCCAGCAAGACATCCGTGGTCCAAAAACGGCAGAAGTCAACGTTCGAAGATGTGCGGAAATTGCTGGTGCAGATTCTCCCGGACGTGAACGACATCCGGATCGCGGCGCCGACCGAAACGCGTCCGCTTCCACGTGTCGAATTCGAGACCCCCTTTGGTTGGACGCCGCTTCGTTCGCTGGGTTTTGGTTACCAGTCGCTGATCACCTGGATGGTCGACTTCGCAAGCCACATGGTCGAGCTGTACCCCGACAGCCACGACCCATTGGCCGAGCCGGCCGTCGTGCTCGTGGACGAAATCGACTTGCACCTTCATGCGACGTGGCAACGCGATTTGATGGCCTATTTGACGAAGCGTTTCCCCAACACTCAATTCATCGTCACCGCCCACAGCCCGCTGATCGTCCAAGCCGCCGCGGAGGTCGACGCCAACATCGCGCTGCTGCGGCGGGAGGGCGACCACGTGGTGATCGATAATGACATTGAAGCGGTTCGCGGTTGGCGCGTGGACCAGGTCTTGACCAGCGACCTTTTCGGTTTGCCAAGTGCGCGGCCCCCGGCCTTGGACGGAATCATCAAACGTCGAGAAGAGATCTTGTTGAAGCCCCGAGTCTCTAAAGCCGATCAGGCGGAATTGGCCAGGCTTGAAAAGCAAATCGGCTGGCTCCCGGCCGGGGAGACCGCCGCGGAGGCGGCCAAGAACATGCGATTGGTCGAAGAAACGCTCGAATTGCTCAGGAAGAAGCCGTAGGGGCCTTCGTCGTGATTCGAGTGCGAAAGCCTGCTGCGCCGGCTGTGTTGAGAAAGAATGGCTGGGCAGCCACGCGGCGACTCTGCGAGCGGTTCGAGGCGGGAGAGACGCAATTCGATTTCGACCGGTCAATCTACGCCCACGCCACCGTCAAAGCCGCGCTGCGCAAAGCCCAACACGACAAATGCTGCTTCTGCGAATCGAAGGTGACCCACGTGGCCCACGGAGATGTCGAGCACTTTCGGCCGAAAGCCGGTTCTTGCCAAGAGGTCGGCGATGCGCTGCGCACACCCGGCTACTATTGGCTTGCCTACGATTGGGACAACCTTCTTTTCTGCTGCCAGCTTTGTAATCAAAGGCACAAACGGAACTTGTTCCCGTTGGCGAACCCGGCCCGTCGTGCGACTTCGCACCGGCATTCGATCACGAGTGAAGCGCCTTTATTCGTCCACCCCGCCCTGGACGACCCAAGCCGGTACATCACGTTCCACGACGAATATGCCGTGGCCGTCGATGGCAATGACCGCGGCACCAAGACCATCGTTGCTCTGGAACTGAATCGTCCTGACCTTCGCGAGGTCCGGGGAGAATCGCTCGCGAGCCTGGTTCTCCTGCGACATTGCAGTAAGTCGATCGACGACGATATCGTAATGGCAGAGCGACACGGCCGGAAGGCGCCCGCGGCCAAACGGCGACTTCAAAAGCGCTTAGCCAAGCGGCTCCACGAACTTACGCTCGACTCGTCCCAGTTCACTGCAATGGCGCGCGCAGCGCTGGTGTAGCTTATGTCGTTCAGAGACGCCGCCGCCTGGCCATCGGGTTGCCCGGCACGGTGGGCCTGTTGCAAGGCGCAGGCGTCGATCGAGGCGGCGTAATCAAGCCCCCGGGCGTAGCTGGTCGCGCAATGATGCGGAAAGAGGGCGACGATTGTAAAACAGATGTAAAATCAGTGTCAGCAGTGTCAGGGAGGTGCCTTGATGGCAATAAGAACGACGCAAGATGCTTCTATGCAAGTATTTGCACCGCTGACAGTGGTCTCGTTAGACCACTGTCAGCGGCACGTATTTTAACGACTTAAGTACTGTCAGCAAACCCGCTCGGTTGTTTACCAAGCCTCCCATCCGCCTTATCATTACATTCTGGGTGCCGGCGTTTGCAGTTTCAAGGCGTTGCTCGTTTGCGCCGTGGCGGCGTCTCGCCGCTGCAATATCGCCTGGGCTTCCGGTGAAAGCCGCACTTCGATGATGCGCTCCCCCTGGTGGCCTTCGCGGAGAAACTCGACGTGCAGCCCGAACGTGCGCAAACTCGGTGCCAGGCGGCGCAAGAGGCTGCCAAGGTGGGAAAAGCCGCGCGGCCAATCGCGATGCGCGCGCTGGCGGGCCAGCGAGATGGAATCCAGTTCCAGAAGCAACATGCCCGCTGTGCCGCGCCAGGTGTTCCGCTCGGCGATTCGCAGCAGTGGATCGCCAATTGGGCACGACTCGAGGCACATGCGTTCGAGCTCGATGCGGTGACGCGCGAAGCGCATTTCGAATGCGTCCGGTGCGCAGCCCAGCGACTGCCCGGCCGCGGCGGCCCACTGTGCGAAGTCGGCCATGCGGGGCAATTCGGCGAGGGCGACCGAGGAGAGCCGCGCCTGCGCGGTGGCCACGGCGTCGAGCAAAGCGCCGAGGACCGCGGGCCGCTGCTTCTCGAAATCGCCCCACAGTTGGGCCTCGGTCCGCCGCTTGCCGGCGGCGATG
>DATLQY010000197.1:0-4595 GCA_035534975.1 Pirellulales bacterium | reverse complement strand
ACGGTCACGCTCGTTGCCGGCCAGAAAGTGACCGGCATTGACTTCGGCAACTTCAGCAACGTGCATCTCTCCGGCCTGAAATTCGAAGACCACAACGGCAACGGCGTGCAAGACGCCGGAGACGAAGGGCTGCAAGGCTGGCACATCCTCGTCAACGGGATCGACCTCGCGACCACCGACGCCAACGGGAATTACAGCATTGTGGGCCTAGACCCGGGCACCTACACGGTGCAGGAAGTGCGGCAGGCCGGCTGGACGGAGACCATGGGACTGGCGGGGTACACGGTGACGCTCGTCGCCGGCCAGAACCTGGCAGGCATCAACTTCGGCAATTTCAGGAACGTGACCATTTCCGGTCTGAAGTTCCACGACCACGACGGCACAGGAGTGCAGGTTGCCGGCGACGAAGGGCTGCAGGGCTGGCACGTGCTGGTGAACGGGGTGGACCGCGCCACCACCGACGCCAACGGGAATTACAGCATTGTGGGCCTCGGCCCGGGGATCTACACGTTGCAGGAGGTGCCGCAGGCGGGCTGGAAGGAGACGGAAGGCTTTGCGGGCTACACGCTGACTCTGAGCAGCGGGCAGAACGTCACAGGCATCGACTTCGGCAACTACCAAGCCCCTGATTTCACGCTGACCAGCAAGGTACAGCTCTTGGGATCGAACATCACGGGGGACGTGAACGGCCTGATCCAGCAGCAGGCCCATTTCGTGATCGGGATCTACCAGAGTATTTTGGACCGTAACCCCGACGTCGCGGGCCTGACCGGATGGGTGCAGATGCTGCAGGACGGCGTTTCTCGCGCCGCCGTGGCCGATAGCCTCTGGACGTCGGCGGAGCACCGCGTCGACGAGGTCGACCAGTTCTACGAGACCTTCTTACACCGTGCCGCGGATATCGGGGGACAGACGGTCTGGGTCAACGCTTTCCTGAGCGGCTCCAGCGAAGTCGATGTCGAGAGCGGCTTCCTCGCCTCCCCGGAGTACCAGGCGAGCCACAGCTCCAACACCGCGTTTGTCGATGGGCTCTACAGCGACGTACTGGGCCGTGCCGCTGACCCGTCGGGCCAGGCGGTCTGGCTGGGGGCCCTGGCGAGCGGAGTGAGTCGGGAGGCGGTCGCCCAGAGCTTACTGACCTCGGCGGAGGCGTTTACCCGGGTACTCGACGGCTATTACGCCAATTTCCTTGGTCGAGCCGCGGATCCGGCCGGCGAGCTATCCGACCTGGACCAACTCCAAAGTGGCCAAGCGTCCTTGGAGTCGGTCGCAGTGGCATTCTTGGCCTCTGACGAGTATTTTGCTCGCGTCAACTCTTAGTATCCCAAAACCGCCAGGCAGGCGGGACGCCTGCGCCACAAGGCGGTTTTGGATCGGCTCTAGTATCGATACATGGCCCCCACGCTCAACCCCTGGGCCCAAAAGTCCGTGTTCCGGAAGATGGGTGTCGGCTGGGCCGGACCGGTCAGCGGGCCGGCGAGGCCGCCGCTCGGGATCTGTCGCGCGTTGAGCGACTGGTCGATCACGTGCCCAGGCTGAACCACGTTGGTCCAGTAGATGAACGTGAACCCTCCAAAGAGCCAGAGGCGGTCGGTCACTCGGTAGCCGGCGTTGATGCCGATCTGCGGGAGAAAAGAAAACTGGTCGCGGCTAAAGCTCCCAATGTTGCTGGGCTGAGCCAGCAGACCGCCCTGCGCGAGGATGGGCGCGCCGGCGGTGGGCGTGATCAACGTCGAGCCATTGATATTCACCTGCTGGTGCGTGCCGCCAAGGCCCAGCAATCCTTGGGCGTTGACGAACGAGCGATTCCGCCACCACCAGCCACGGAGCCCGACTTGGGTGCCGTAGAAGTTGTTCTGGGTGCGGAACCCGTCGGCGACATTGAACATGCCGCCTGTGGGAAATCCGCCGACCGACGGAGAGGTGACCGCGATGTTTTCGTTGATGAACAGGCCCTGATTGAGCTGGATCCAGCTAAAGCCGCCAAGCAGGTCGAGCCGCCGGCCGCCGCAACAGCCGGAGCAGCAGCACAGATTGTACAGGCCATTCGCCCCGATCCCCTGCAGTCCGGTCCTGCTGTTGACGGTCACGGTGCCCGAGGCGGCGCCCGGGAAGCTGACTAGTTGGGAATTCTGGAACGGCGAATTCGGGTTCGTCACGTCGAAGAACGGCCGCGCAATCACCGTCGAACCGGGCGCCCCGGACCCTCCAGCGGCGAAACTGCTCGTCTGCGTGCCGAGAAAGAAGTAATTTGCCTCGAACCCGCGCGTTTGCTGTTGATTGAACCAAAAGCCGGCGGTGAAGCGACCGCCGGACTGCCCTTGGCTGTTAATGCTGTTTCCAAGCAGCGTGTTCGTCCCCTGCTGGCCCAGCGCACCCGGATTCGCATCCGTGGGAGAGCCCGACGTGACCAGCGTCGGAATTCGTTCACCCTTGGTCCACCAGTACAAGTATTCCGCGCTGACCCAGACCCGGCCCGGCGGCCCACAGACGCACCGGCACCGCTTTCGGCAGCATGTGTTACATCTGTCCCCGATGGTAAGTGCGCCTCTGTACGGGTGGTCATCGTCATCTTCCTCTTTCCCGTCTTCGCCGTCCACGGACGCATCCTCGGCGGTGGCGCCGATCTGGGCGGAGGGCACTTGCGCCCTGCCGATCTGGGCTCCCGTGCCCAGGGCGAGTAGTGACGACAGAACCGCCAACGTCCATCTGGTCAAATTCATTTTCAGTTCCTCCGATCGAAATTCCTGTCAAACCTTGGCGTGCGCCCGTTTTCGCCAAGGCCGGAGCCGCGGTACAGGCGGAGCACGTCGGACGCACGTTAGTTAGAAACAGATCGACTGGTCCAAGTCGTTTCATCGCATTGTTCTTACCACGCGGCATACTCGGGCCACGCGGCATCATCGGAGAACTTTGCGGAAATTACGCACGTGGGAAACCTAGCGTAATTTACCTGGTTTTACACGGGTGCCTGACGGCGACGTGGTCGAATGCCTGCGAGCGTCGGGCCAGATCGAGTTTTTTTCAACGACCCGCCAAACACTCGCTACTAAATCCTCCAGGAGCGCGGCTTTGACGACGCGTCCCGGACACCGTAAGAAGAAGGCGGGGGTTCACCCGCCGGCGCGCGATGAAGTGGCAGGTGCGCCTGGCCGGAGTCGATAGGGCGCCAGCGATTCACGAGCATCACGGAGATCGGCGTCGATCCGCGCGAAGAGCGCGGCAAACTCGTCGCGCTCTCCGGCCTGGGCCGCGTCTTCGAGCGCCGCGGAGGCTTCGGCCACGCGAGCGGCCCCGCACATGGCGGCCAGGCCCTTGAAGCTGTGCGCCTCAAAATGAACGGCTGAGGCGTCGTTGGTTGCCACCGCGGCGCGCAACCGCGCGTAGGTGCCCGCTGAATCGTCGAGAAACCGACCAACAATGGCGGCGTACAAGTCGCTCAGCCCCCCCATCCGTTCGATCGCCGCCAGCGGCTGGCATGCCTCGGAGGTGGTTGTTGTCGGAGTGGCTTTTGCGATAGTCATTTCAAAATGCCTCTCAGGCACGGCAACGCCGTTCGGCGGAGTTGGCCTGTAGCTAGTATATCCGTTCAGACGGCATCGAACATGGTGCAAACGCCGTGCGCAACGCGGTGAAAGAACAACTCGGCTGCCGGTCGCGGTGTCTGGTTACTATCTTCGCGGGCCTGACACCCGTTGACACGAAGGGTTGTAGCCACATCGACTAATCGCGGGCGGCGAAGTTGAAATCGCATGGTTTTCCCCGGCATCATGCACCTTGGTACGCCGTTTGCTCGTAAGGATGCTACCGTCGAACCATGTAGGTTGTTTGAAATGAAATCCGAACCACTCGTCGAGGATATTCAGAACTACGCCTTGGATATCGTCGATACGTTGCGCGAGCCCCTGTTGATCCTCGACACCACCTTACGTGTGCGGTTCGCCAACCGCGCTTTCTATCAGACCTTTCGCGTCTCTTCGGAAGAAACTGAGAACCGCCCGATTTACGAGTTGGGCAACGGCCAGTGGGACATCCCCGACTTGCGGATCCTGCTCGAGGATGTGGTCCCCAAGAGCTCCGTCTTCAACGATTTCGAACTCGAGCACACCTTCCCGGTAATCGGCCGTCGGGTGATGTTGCTCAACGCCCGTAAGCTACAGGCCGGCCACCACGGCGAGCTGCTGGTGCTGGCCATGGAAGACGTGACCACACGCAAGCGAACGGAAGAAGCGATGCTCGAAGCGGGGGCGTTGCAAAGTGCGATCTTCAACAGCGCCAACTTCTCAAGCATTGCCACCGACGAGAAGGGTGTCATTCAAATCTTCAACGTTGGCGCCGAGCGGATGCTGGGCTATACGGCCGCCGAAGTGATGAACAAGATTACGCCGGCCGACATTTCCGATCCGCAGGAGGTGATTACGCGCGCCGCCGCGTTGAGCCTGGAGCTCGCCACTCCGATCACCCCGGGCTTCGAGGCGCTGGTCTTCAAGGCCGCTCGCGGGATCGAGGACATCTACGAGCTGACTTACATTCGCAAGGACGGCAGCCGTTTTCCTGCGGTCGTTTCGGTCACGGCGCTGCGCGACGATCAAAGC
>DATLQY010000196.1:0-8413 GCA_035534975.1 Pirellulales bacterium | reverse complement strand
CACCGGTTCAAGGCCGACGAAGCCTACCTCGTCGGCCGCGCCGGCGAGCCGATCCGGGCCTATCTCGATATCGAGAGTATCGTCGAACTGGCGCTGCGCCGCGGCGTCGACGCAATCCATCCCGGTTACGGCTTTCTGTCGGAGAACCCCGATTTCGCTCGGGCCTGCGAGGCGGCGGAAATCATCTTCTGTGGGCCGCCGCCCGCCGTTCTCGAACAACTGGGCGACAAACTCGTCGCTCGCAGAATTGCCCAAGAGGTCGGCGTGCCCGTCCTGGCCGGGAGCGGCCAGCCGATCAGCTCTCCCAAGGCCGCCAATCCGCTTGCCGAGAAGCTCGGTTACCCGGTGCTCTTGAAGGCCGCCAAGGGGGGTGGCGGACGCGGGATGCGAGTCGTCAGCCGCCAAGAAGACCTGGCCGCCGCGCTGGAACAGGCCCAGCGCGAGGCCAACGCCGCGTTCGGCAGCCCCGACGTGTTCCTGGAAAAGTTCATTTCCCGACCACGGCACATCGAAGTGCAGTTGATGGGCGACAAACAGGGGCACCTGGTCCATCTCTTCGAGCGCGACTGCTCCGTTCAGCGGCGGCACCAGAAAGTGGTCGAAATCGCCCCGGCGCTGAACCTCGATGCCGCCCTGCGGGCCGACATTTGCGAGGCCGCGCTCACCATTGGCCGCGCCGTGCGCTACGAAAGCGCTGGCACGGTCGAGTTCCTGGTCGATTCCCAGACCGGCAAGTTCTACTTCATCGAGGTCAATCCTCGCATCCAGGTCGAGCACACCTGCACCGAGCAGGTCACCGGAGTCGACCTGGTGAAGTGCCAGTTGCTCGTCGCCCAGGGACGGCCCTTGGACGACCCCGACATCGGACTCGGCTCGCAGGACGCGGTGCGCACGGAAGGCTACGCAGTCCAGTGCCGAATCACGACTGAGGATCCGTTGAACCATTTCCGTCCCGACTACGGCCGGGTAGCCCACTACCGCTCGACCGGCGGTCCGGGCGTGCGGCTCGACGCCGGCACGGCATTCTCCGGAGCGATGGTCACCCCTTATTACGATTCGCTGTTGGTCAAAGTCATCACGTCGGGCAAGCGCTTCAGCGAGGCCGCTCGGCGGATGGAACGTTGCCTGCAAGAGTTCCGCATCCGCGGCGTGAAGACGAACATTCCTTTCCTGATCAACCTGGTCACGCACCCCAAGTTCATCGCCGGCGGCTGCACCACACGTTTTCTCGACGAGACGCCGGAGCTGTTCCAGTTCGTCGCCCGCCGCGACCGTGCGACCAAGGTGTTCCTGTACCTGGCGGACGTGCTGGTGAACGGCCACGCGCTGGTCAAGAACCGGCCCGCCCGGATCCGCCGTGAACCGGCGCCCGTGCCCGCGCTCGACGTCGACCTCGACCGGCGCGCCCCGCTGCCCGATGGCACGCGGCAGCGGCTCAAGCAGCTTGGCGCGGAGGGCTTCAGCCAGTGGGTGTTGAAGCAGAAACCACTTCTGCTGACCGATACCACGCTGCGCGACGCCCATCAATCGCTCTTGGCCACACGGTTGCGAACGCACGACATGCTGGCCATCGCCGAAACCTACGCGCGGCGGCACGCCGAGCTGTTTTCTTTGGAAATGTGGGGTGGTGCCACGTTCGACACGGCGATGCGGTTCCTCAAGGAGTGCCCTTGGCAGCGGCTGGCCGACCTGCGGGAAAAAATCCCCAACATTCTGTTCCAGATGTTGCTGCGGGCCTCCAACGCCTTGGGCTACGCGAATTATCCCGACAACCTGGTCAAGGCCTTCGTCGAGGAGGCGGCCGGCGCCGGGATCGACCTGTTCCGCATCTTCGACTCGCTCAACTGGCTGCCCAACATGCGGGTCGCCATGGAGGCCGTGCAAAAGACCGGCGCGATTTGCGAAGCGGCGATCTGCTACACGGGCGACATCCTCGACCCGAACCGCTCCAAGTACGACCTGAAGTACTACGTCGAGCTGGCCAAGGAGTTGGAGCGGATGGGGGCCCACATCCTGGCCATCAAGGACATGGCCGGCCTGTGCAAGCCCTATGCCGCCGAAAAGCTGGTCCGCGCGCTGAAGCAGGAGCTCGGCATCCCGATCCATTTTCACACCCACGACACCAGCGGCGTACAGGCCGCAGCGATTCTCAAGGCCGCCGAGGCCCAGTTGGATATCGCCGACGCGGCCTTCGCCCCGATGTCGGGCCTCACGTCGCAGCCCAACCTGAACTCGGTGGTCGAAGCCCTGCGCTTCACGCCCCGCGACACAGGCCTGGCCCCCGAGCCATTGCAGGATACCGCCAACTATTGGGAAGCGGTCCGCGAGTTCTACGCACCGTTCGAGACGGGCATGATGGCCAGCACCGCCGACGTCTACCAGAATGAAATGCCCGGCGGACAGTACACTAATCTCTACGAGCAGGCCAAGGCCGTCGGCATGGGGCACCGCTGGCACGATATCTGCAAAATGTATGCCGACGTGAACCAGCTCTTCGGCGACATCGTCAAGGTCACACCCTCATCGAAGGCGGTGGGCGACATGGCCTTGTTCCTGATCGCCAACGAGTTGACGGTCGACGACGTGCTCGACTCCCAGCGAGATTTGTCGTTCCCCGAGTCGGTGGTCGACCTGATGGCGGGCCGCATGGGCCGTCCGCCCGGCGGCTTTCCGGCGAAGGTGCAGAAGCGGATCCTGCGCGGACAAAAGCCGTTGCGTGGGCGGCCCGGGGCGAGCCTTCCGTCGGCCGACCTCAAGGCGGCGGCGGCGGAACTGGAAAAAAGCACCGGGCGGCCCGCCTCGCGCCGCGACGCCATTTCGTACCTGATTTACCCACGTGTCGTGACCGAATTCCTGGCTCACGGCGAGATGTACGGCGACACCAGCATCCTCCCCACGCCGGCCTTTCTGTACGGCCCCTTGCCCAACGAGGAAATCTCAGTCGAGATCGAGCCGGGCAAGACGTTGGTAATCAAGTTCCTCACCGTCGGCGATCCGCAACCTGACGGTTGCCGCACCGTTTTCTTCGAGCTCAACGGCCAGCCCCGCGACGTGACCGTCCGCGACGCGGCGTTGGAACCCGACGTCGGCCGCCGCCCCAAGGCCGATCCCGCCAAGGCAAAGGAGGTCGGCGCGCCGATGCCCGGCATGGTGGTCAACGTGCCCATTCGCCCCGGCGACACGGTCTCGAAGGGGCAGAAACTCTTGACGATGGAAGCCATGAAGATGGAGACCACGCTCTACGCCGAGCGCGACGGTCAGATCGCGGAGGTACTCGTCGAGCCGGGCCAACAGGTCGCGACGGGCGACTTGGTGGTGAGGTGGGCGTAGTAGGTAGCACGGCATATGCCGCGAGACGGCGGCTGTAACTCCAGTACCCATTACGTCGCGAGCCCCAGCAACTTGGCGACGGGTAAGCTCAACGGCCGCCCCTCACCGAATTTCAGGGCCACCGATTGGCCTGCGCGGAAACACGTGCTGCGCTCGTACCGGCGTCGGCGTCGCTGGGGCGATTCGAAGACCTCGATCTGATCGTCCACGAGGTTGGCGATCCAGTACGGGGTGACGCCGGCGGCCGCGTAGAGCCGCCCTTTCGTCTCGCGATCGTAGTCGAGCGAACTGTCGGCGACCTCGACGATGAGTAGTGCGTCGGACGGACGCGGGTGTGACTTGAGATAATCCGTGTCCATTCCGCGGACCAACGCAATATCCGGCTCCGGCTCACTCCGGTCCGAGAGCGTCACGGGCAATTGGACGCGGACGTGGAAATTGCCGGCGCTGCCGCGTTCTAGCATCCGCTGAATTCGGGTCACGACGACCGCGTGCCGCCTGCCATGTGTCATCGCGTTTTCCCCCACGGCCGCGCGGTTCTTGCGCATAAGAACGCCGTCGATGAGTTCCACCGGATCGCCATCGCGTAGAAACCCGATGGCGAGTAATTGATGGAACTGCTCGACCGTAAAAGTCAGTGGACGGGGCGCTCGACCGGCCACGACTTCGTCGAGAATGGAACTACTCATGTCGCCTGCTTCCGTTTTGTCGGCATTGTCCAACGCCCTCCATCATAGTCGCCGACTGCGACCGAAGGCCAGCCCGGATGTTAGGGGGAAATACTCCGCATTCCATGCCCGCCAGCTCACTCGACTCGTTGCTTCTCACCGGTCTCCGCCGCGCGGTAGCAGGCGAAGATGGTCCGTAGCACGTGCAGCCCTTCCTTGCCGGTGACCGGCGGGCCTTGCAGCCCGGCGGCGAACCGGGCACAGGCGCGTACGAAGGGTGGATAGCCGCGGTCCCCCTTGGGGTACTCGAATCGTTCGATCTTCGCCTGTGCCGCATCCTTGGTACTGTACCACTCGAGCGGGTCTTCCTCGAAGCTTGCCAGCCTCAGCCAGCCGTGCTCTCCCCAGATCTGGATGTGCGAGTGGTAGCCCTTGTCGAGATAGAAGCCGGAGGTGAGCGTTCCCAAGCCGCCGTTGTCGAACAAGAGCGACATGGCGGCGGCGTCCTCGACGTCGATCGGCTGGCCGCCGACCACGGTGACGAAGCCCGCCACCTCCGTTACCGATAGGCCGGTGATGTACAGCGCCAGGTCGAGCCAATGGATGCCCAGCCAGATCAGGTGTCCGCCGCCGGCGCGAGCTTTGTGCGCGAACCAGTCCTGGCGATATGCCGGCGATTTGAGCCGCGTCTGATCAGCAATCAAGTGCATCTCGATGGCGTAAATCTTGCCGAACTTGTCCGCCGCCATCAACCGCCGCGCTTCATGCACCGGGGCGTGCAGCCGATTGGCGAAAGCCAGCATGATCTCCAGGTGCTTGCTCTCGGCCTTGCTCACCAGCGCGGCGAAATCGTCGGCGCGCACGCAGGCCGGCTTTTCAGCAAGCACGTGGCAGCCCGCCTCCAGCGCCGCGTCGATGGCGGCGGGCGCCAGCGCCGCCTCCATCGTGACCAGGGCCATTTCCGGCTTCAGCTCGCGGAGCATTTTGTTCGTGTCGCGGTAGGCCACGGTGAACTTACCCCCCAATTCCTTGCGGGCAATCGCCTCGGTTTCGCCGGTCGGGTCGGCCAATGCGACTTGGGCCACCTCATCGGCCTGGGCCAGCGAGCCAAAATAGGCTGCCAGGTGCGCACCTTGCGGTTGCGTGATTACGCCGACACGAATGGGAGCGGTCATGGTGGATTCTCCACGAAGGTGACACGGCGTGTTTGGATCATCACTCCTCGTTCCCACGCTCCGCGCGCTCCGCGTGGGAACGTGTCTCCGGCCGCTCCGCGGCCACGTGGACGCGGAGCGCGCGTGGAATAGCACCGAAGGTGCGGCGCTGTAACAGCCAGGGGCAACGCCCCTGGTACGCGGAACCTCGCCAACGGTCGTAAAGCCCCAACGGGGCGCGCTGGCCGTCGCGCCACAAAAACGCTCATCGCGCCCCGTTGGGGCTTACAACGTGTTTTCGTTCGGCACAAACCAGGGGCTTTGCCCCTGGCTTTTGCAGCGCGCCCTTTCAGGGCGGACGGCATGCTGCCGCGTGAAGGAGCGCCGAATCGCGATGAGTGGGTGGTCTCCAACGCGAAAAAACTGTGGGTAATCATGAGCGCAGAGCGTGGGAACGAGTAAAAGCTCGACCGTGTTTGCGCTGCGGGTTGGTATGTGACCATCGTTCATCCGGTTAGCGGCTAATCACCACTTTGGGCAGCGCGCGTTCGAGTTCGGCCTGGCCGGCATCGCTGACCTGGGTGCCGGAAAGGCGCAGCCGACGCAGGCTCGTCAAGTGCCTCAAGTGTGCCATTCCGGCGTCAGTGATCGCCTCACCGTTGATACCGAGATCCTCCAAACCGTCGAGCGGTTCCAGATGAACCAGGCCCGCGTCGGTAACGCGGGCGCCGTTCAGCCAAAGCACCCGAAGCCTGCGCAACCCGCTCAGGTTCGATGCGCGTCCCCACCACGACCAGCGTCCGAAGCTTGTTCAGATTTCGCAGGTGCGTCAGGTCGTCGTCGTCGAGCGTCGGACTGGAGAGGTCGAGGTACTCCAATCCGGTCAGTTTCTCCACATCGACGAGATCCTCCCCCTTGAGCGTGCCGATGTCACCCAGAAAATTCGCATCTTGAAAGTATTGCCTCCCTAACAGAGTCTTCAAGCCCGGCTCGTTCTCGCCGGAGTAGTAGACGTCGGCGCCCAACGCTCTCAGCCTGGCCACCGCGGCGCGCTGGCCGCGGGTGCGTTCAATGCTCCGCGCAATCCAGCCAAATCCGGCGCCAACCGCAAGCACCACGACGAGCAACGTCTTGAGTCCGAACTGAAAGCGACGGTGGAGCGCCGCCACACAGGCAGCGAATGCTGATACCGATACCAGCGCCGCGCCGACGACCAGTGCCCAGAAGAGCCATCCCAAACCGGTCCGCTCTTGCACTCCTGCCCAAAGCAGACCCACCGCCGTGAGCTCGGCAACCAACAAGGCAACCAACGCCAAGCGAATGAAGATCCTTCGTCGACGGAGCCGTGGTTCGTCGTGAGTCAACGTGGATGAGGTCATGTTGGACCGTACCTAGCCATTTAGGCGCCAACGGGCTTGAATCGAGTCGACGATGTTTGCGATAGGTTTCTGGGTGAGCGTATTATAGCAATTCTCCATCCCTGATTGCCCCCCTCGAACGCACATTGCGTCGCTTTCGTGTCTCGGGGGTGCCTACTCACTCATCCCCGCCGCCCGTAACAGGCTCTCTTGGACGACAAGATCGTGTTCGAGCGTGTAGTCGGGTTCCTTGCGGCCGGCGACCACGGCGGCGAACTCGCGGAGGTCGGAAATCTGCAAGGGGCGGTCCAGCAGCTCGATCGTCTCCCAGCCGGGCTGGCCGGCGCGAAAAACCTCGACGACCTGCACCTCCTTGTTCGGCAAGTGGCCGCTGCCCAAATGGGGAATCACACAGGCACCCTCGCTGCCGTAAACCTCGACGCGCCGCGAGCGCGGCGCCACCTCGAACGACGGCACCTCGACGATCGCCCAAGAATGATCGCAACCGAATATCGCCACGCCGTTGTCGATGAACTTGTCGGGAGGCTGGGTGTGGTGGTGGGCCAGAAAGGGCGTGATCTGACGGGGCGACCCCAGGAGCGCGACCAGCAGGTCGATCAGGTGACCGGCCATCTCGAAAAACATGCCGCCAGGGTATGGCTGCAACTCCGCGGCATATTGGCGGTACGAGGCGAGATCCTTGGGTAACCGCCCGCGGAATTCGTAGAGTCGCCCCAGTTCGCCGCGGCGGACCCGCGCGAGCAACTCCTGCACGGCCGGCATGTAGCGGAAAAGGTAGATCATCTGAACGTGCAGGTGCTTCCGCTGGGCCAGATCGACCAGACGGCGAAAATCGTCGAGCCGCACGCCGGCGGGCTTTTCGAGCATCACGGGCCGGCCACTCTCGAGCGCCAGCCGGGCGAGCCCCAAATTGTCGAAAACCTGCCCTTCCACCAGCACCGCATCGAGCGGCTCGCGCAGCAAGGCCTCGGCCGAATCGAACGATCGCAATTCCGGGAGCCGCTCGCGCCAGCGGCCGAGCCGGTCGGCGGCGACCTCGGCACTCGAATCATGGCAACCGACCAACGAGAACTCTTCGGGATGGTCGGCGATCTGCCGCACCATGCCGTGCGCATGCGTGTGCCACATTCCCAGCATGCCGAATTTGATGGGCATGATCCTTCCCTCGCGCGAGATTGCCCGCACCAGTACGCTAGCCGTGCGGCCGCGCCGGATCAAGCCGTCAGGGTCGAGAAAACTTCGCAGTGACGCAACGGCGGTAGCCCGATTCGCCGAAATAGCCCGTACACCGCGGTGCGATGGCGTAGTGGAACTCGTAAGAATCTCGACGATCAAGCCGATCGATCGAAACTCTTACGAGTTCCGCTACGAAAACCTTGCTCGCCGTCCGGGCTGGCAATGCAAGGATCGTCGGCCGCGGGACTGGGGGAGTATTCGACGAGCACGGCCGTAATCCGCCGGTCGAGCTCGTCGAGCTGTCGAAGCAGGTCGTCCTGTCGAGTTTCAAGCTCTTGCAGGAAAACAAGCGGGGAAGCGGCGGGGTTCATCAGCGCGGCGGGTCGTGGGTGAGTTGCGTATTCGCCAAGATTGCCATCGGCGCGCCGAACCAAACCGCATCAACTGAGTTAGGGGCGGCGAAAAAGACTACCACCAGCCCCTGCTTGCCAGCGGAAGCTGGGGAAGGTGTTCCGGTCACGTAAGCGATGACGGTGCTAGCAACTCGGACGGGTGGACACGGGCGGGTTGTTTGGTGTAGACTGACTGGTTCCGCCGATGTAAGACCGTGACGCTCTGCGTCGGCGTTTCCTATTTGTCCGTAACGAACCCTAGCGAAAGGAGGAGTTGTGGTTAAGTTGAACGTTCGGGACCGCGAATCGATCCA
>DATLQY010000195.1:0-5388 GCA_035534975.1 Pirellulales bacterium | reverse complement strand
GCTGGACGAAAGCCATCCGGCCTACAGTGCCGAGGAACGAGTCGATCCGGAGTTCCTGAAAGACCCGCGTTTCAAGGGATTGTACGGCATCGACATCGGCTGCCGCACGAGCGTGATCTACTCACCGGGCAACCTGAGCTGTCTCTGGGAACTGGCCCGGCCGGGGCGCAACCGGAAGTTCGCAGCCGGCGTGCAGGCGCGTATCGACGGCGCCATGGCGCTCGGCATCAACGTCATGGCCTACGCAACGAACCGCGAGGTGAAATACAAGCTCGACCTCTCGCGATTGCCGGAATCCGACCAGCCGAGCGACCCCTTCGAGCGGGTGACGCTTTACGTGGCCAACATCAAGCACGACGGCGCGTGGAAGTCGGCGCCGTGGGCCTTGCACAACCTGCTGCAAGTCGTCGCGCGCGAAACGGGGGTGCGCGTCAGCACCGACCAGCGCGAGCTGGTGCTGTCGGACCCGCGGGTGTTCGGCTATCAACTGCTGTTCCTGCACGGGCGGAGCGCCTTCCGTTTGAGCGAACCTGAGCGGAAGCAATTGCGGACCTACGTCGAGCGAGGCGGTGTGGTGTTCGGCGACGCGATCTGCGGCAGCGAAGAGTTTGCCAAGTCGTTCCGCCGCGAGATGCAGGCGGTCTTCGGCGCCGACGCCTGGGGCGAGATCCCCGCCGCGCACCCGATGTTCACCAGTGCGCTGGGCGGCTTCGACGTGCGAACGGTCGGCCGCCGCGATCCGCGGCGCGGTGCTACTGGCAGCGGCGGCGACGGACCGCTGAAATCGACCGTGCGGCAAGTCGCGCCGGAGCTGGAAGGAGCCCGGCTCGGCGAGCGTTACGGCGTGATCTTCTCGCGTTACGATCTGAGCTGCGCGCTGGAAAAGCACGAATCGCTCGAATGCCCCGGCTACACGCGCGAAGACGCGGCGCGGATCGGACTGAACATCGTGCTCTACGCTTTGCAGCAGGATCAGTAATCGGCTTTCCGAAAACTCGCGGATCGTCGCCTTTCGCTGGGGCGCGGCGCGCGGATGACGTTCGAGGTGACGAACGGCGGGATCGGGCGCGATGCCCGATGAATTTTGGAGGCATGGTCGGACAGCTCAATGGCATTGGCGGCGGCCAACCTCGCCTTCGCCGGCGCCGCCCTTTCGGGGCTTTACGACGGGGAGCGAGGGCATTTGATCACCGCCCCGTTCACGGGGCATTCCGCGAAGCGGTCATAGACCTGGCATTCATGCCAGGGAAAATGGGAGCAGATTTATGGTGTATTCAGCCCCGTTCACGGGGCTTACCATTTGCCTGGCTTAAGCCATTTGGGAAGCCCCGTGAACGGGGCTGGAAGAAGGCAAGTGGGCCGGATTGCGAAACCGGCGTAAACGCCGGGCCGAGTACCGCTGCGCGGAAGCCCCGTGAACGGGGCAAATCGGCATCTGGAGCTGGCCGAAGATGTGTAGAACAACGAGGGGCAGGCCCTGGCCTGTCTTCGATCCAGACTTGTGTAGAACAAGGAGGGCTCACGCCCAGGGCTATGCTCTGTCGCCGCTACGCGGCTGCGCAATCGCGCGGCAATGCTTGATCCACCGGATCTCATCGCCTTGCACCGGCGATTGCCCCTCACGCAACTCCGCCACCGTATAGGCTCTCGCCCGGCGCGGCGAAGCCCGCCTCAGTGAGCGCGGCGCGATAATCGGCCGGGTCGTTCAGGTTCGCCAGCGAGCGCAGCCCGGGATCGACGTCGAGCAGCTCATCCGCCTTCAGTTCGCGCGTGCGAACGCGCTCGAACAGGAACGCCGCTCGCAGGCGGTCGGCGGCCAAGAGCGCTTCGACGTGTGGCCGGACGCTCGTTCGATAAACGGCGGCCAACGGATGATGAAAACCAAGGGCGCGCGGCACGGCCACGTCGGCGTCGCCAAGCCGATCGATCAAGCGGCGAACGAAGGCGGGCGAGAGGAACGGCACATCGCAGCCCGTGGCGAAGGCCGCGTCGACGCATTGCCCGAGCGCGACTAGGCCGCCCGCGATGCCGGCCAATGGACCGCGGAACTCGTCGTGATCGCGGGCGATCAGAACGTCATCGGGCAAATCCGGCAGCACTTGATCGGCCGCCGCGACGACGACGACCGGCGCGACCGACTCGGCCAGCAGCCGCACGACGCGCTGCAAGAGGATCTCGGGGCCGAACGGCAGCATCGCTTTGGGCATGCCCATCCGGCTGCTCTTGCCCCCGCAAAGGACGATACCACCGCAGCGGATCGGCGATTCAGACATGGGTTTCCACATCTTCGGCCAGGCGTGACAGGTGAGGTTGACGAAGCCGATTGTAAACCATCAGCGCATTCGAACCAACGTATTACTTCACGCGCCCGACGATGGGAAATCTTATCGCGGAAAAGTGGTGGCTGGTCGCAGAGCGCTAGCCTGCGCGAAATCGGGGTAAATCCGATCGAATGGCCCCATACTTTTGATCCTGATTCTGTTCCGCCGACGCCCGGTGGTTCCAGAAGGTGCCACCGGCTTGCCCGGTGGAGTTTCACGTTGTCAGCTACAAACGGCTGGCACCAATATCCCCCGATTGCCCGGCCGCTGCCTTTGGCAGCGGCCGGGCAATCGGCGTACGACGACAGGGACGGAGACCGCCTTTGAGTAGCTGCCAACGTCACGGACCACCGGGCAAGCCGGTGGCATGGCATGCTGCACGCTGTGGCGGAACAAAACCGGGATAACGCCCCAAACGCCGGACTGGGGCATTTTGCGCAGCCAAGGCTCTGCCCCAGCCACCGGGCGGCGTACTCTAACGGGCCGCTCGCGCCGGGTCAAGATTGCCTCCGACCACCCGCCATCCAACATCAGTTATCGGTGGATTCGGTCTTTTTCTGCGCCTGCTCGGCCGGTGGTCAGCGTCGCGACTACGGTTAATAAACCGATAAGAATATGACGACAAGAAACCACGGATAGCACCGATGATTTCACTGATTGCACGGATTCCAACACACCCTCTTCTTCATCCGAGTTATCCGCGTTATCAGAGCTATCCGTGGTTCTGTTGGTTTCATTCTTGTGCGGGTCCAGCGTTACTTGTGAGGGGGCCTCGTCGTTTCGTTGCGGACGAGCGAACTGAGGCCGCCTTACGGGTGCGGCAGCGGGATCACGGGAACGATCGGCACCCCGACGGGCACTCCGATGCTCGGCAACAGGCCCGAGAGCCTGGCAAAGTTGAAGGTCGTCGCCGCCCGGTAATGCGCGACGCCGAAGAGCCCCTTGGTGAACGTTAGGCTGGTGGCATTGTTGGCCGTCAAGAGACCCGTCTTGGGCACGAGGACGATGTCGGAGTCGTTCAGCCAGATCTCGTCGGCCGGCGCCGGGCGGTGTCCGTACAGCGCTCCGCGCAGGTCGAGCTGGGTGGCCAACAGACGCCAGTCGTCGCCGCGGCGAAAGACGACCGCGTTCCAAAGATTGCCGCCGTAGTTCCAGCCGCCGGCCAGGCTAATAGCCTGCATCGCCGTCGTCGGGCCGGTGAGCAGGTAACGGCCGGGCTTGACGACCTCGCCGGCGACATAGACGTACCGCGCGGCGCGTGTGACGAGCACGGGCGTGATCTCGATCCCTTCGACACGTTCGGCCAGTCGCTCGTCGAGCTCGCGCTTTAATTCGTCGAGCGATAGACCCTGTGTGGACACGGAGCCCAGTGCCGCGAGCTGCACCGTGCCCTCGGGCGTGACGGTAACCTGCCGCGCTTGGCCGCCCCTTCCCATTCGGTCGTCGGCCGTCGCCCGCAGGTCTTCGAGCCGGGCATTGACTCTGATCGGCGTGACCGTAATGGCAGGTACCTTGTAGTAATCCTGATAACGCCGCTCGAGGTCGTCGCGGATTTGCTGCACCGCGCGGCGAGCGACGTGGACCGAACCCAAGAGCCGTGGGGTGATCGTGCCGTCGGCCTGGACGACAAGCTCCTCGTTCAGGTCATCGTCAGTGAACGATTCGATTCGCAGTAGATCGCCCGGGTTGACCCGGTAGGGGTGCGACGTCTCGCGTCGCGTTACGCGGAGGACGCAATCGAGCACATCGCCCGGCCGCAGGCGGTATTCGTCGACGTGAGACAGGCGCCCGTGTCCGACATATTCACCCTGGGCGTACCGCTGCCAGTCGATCGGCCGCGCCGCGTTCCAGCCCGGCTCGCCCGTGGCTACGTCGGCGCCGTCGACGGCTTTGATCGAATAGGGCGCGGCGGGGTCGGCGACCGCCGTTTTCCCGCTTCCGTCGTTGGTATCTGGCATGGCAAGCGCCGGCAACAACACCACCAGCGGCAATGCCCAAACGAGCGGCCTGGCAAGCGGGTGGGGCGTCATACAACGCGCATCGTCCGCCTCCGCCGCCGCCGATGAGCCAAATCGCCGGATCGCCCAGGCGCGACACTCGCCAGTCGTCAAACTTTGCGCCGCCCGCAGATTCTGTCGTCCCGTGGCTGATATATTCTGCAAGGGGTATGGATCGACACTAACCCGCAGCGCAAGCAAGGCTGGCTCGTAGGGTGGGCACCGCCCACCAATGGTCTCTTGTCGCCGAAACGGTCGTTTGCGTGAAAAGCCTCGTAGGGTGGGCACCGCCCACCAATGGCCTTCTTGTGCCGCAACTTGTCGCCGAAAGGGCCGTTTGCGCGCAAAGCTACGGCACACGGAGTGTGCCTGCTACTTTGGCCGTCCTTTTGGCAGGCCAGCTTACAACTCACCCATGATGGTTTCTCGCTGTAGACGCAGAGCGTCCGAAGAACCGTTCGGGGCACCTGCGTAGCGGGTTGGCGGAGCGTGGGAACGAGATGGCATCATCCTTGTCATGCCTTGTCATGTCGCGAATTGCGGACCCCCGCCCCGGCAAGTTACAATGTCGGCTGATTCGAATCCTTCCCGCCTTCGACCCGCTGGTATCGACGCATGGTATTTCGGCCTGTCACTTTGTTTCTCGTGACCTCGTTGGCGCTGGCCGGCTGGGCCGGCGCGGCCCGTGCTCAACGCTCGCCGGAGGAAGAGCTGCGCTCGCTCGAAGTGCCGCCGGGCTTCGAGATTTCGCTCTTCGCCGCCGAACCCCTGATTACCAATCCGTCGGCCATCGACGTCGATTCGAAAGGCCGCGTATGGGTGGCCGAAATCCAGTGGTATCGCGGCGCGGCCAAGGAGCCGCCGGCCGACAAGATCAAGGTGCTCGAAGACACCGACGGCGACGGGAAGGCCGACAAAGTGACCGTTTTCGCCGAGGGGCTGTTTTGCCCGATGAGCGTCTGCGTGGCCGGCGACAAGGTCTACGTGGCCACCAGCCCCGACCTGTGGGTCTACGAAGACAAGGACGGCGACCTGCTGGCCGACGGCGCGCCCCAAAAACTGCTGACCGG
>DATLQY010000194.1:0-3992 GCA_035534975.1 Pirellulales bacterium | reverse complement strand
AAACTGCTTCACCTGCCAGGCAAGCTGGCGAGGGGTCGATGCAAAAGTTGTGTAGAACAACGTGGGACAAGCTCCGTCGTGCCGGGGGCGTACAGTTGAATGTCGAAACGTGTCATTCTCGACCGCGTGCCGTGTAGCTCACGAATTGACTTCTTGTCTCCATAAATCGCGCTCATGACCACCACGCCCCACAAATCGCTGAGCGACTCGCCTTGGTTCTGGTTCCTGTTGTTCGGTTCGATGGCGTTGGCCATGCTCACAGCGATCGAACCTAAATTCACCAGGCGTTACGAGCGGCTCGAGCGAATGCACCAGGCGCGGAACCAGGTTGCCTTGCGCACGGCGGCCCCTCATGGCGAGCAGGAGGCCGACGTTGGCGACGATCCGGTCGAGCCCATTGCACTTAACAGTGGCGGAGGCACGCTGCGCCCGATCATGTTCTTTCTGGCGGGGCTGATGTTCGCCGCCGTGCTGGCAATGGCGGTCGTGCGTCGACGAACTGAGGAAAGCCCATGAGCCCCTTGACCGAAGATCCCACGCTGCTGATCGCCGCCGGCGTGTTGATCGAGGCCCTGCTGGCTGTAGCCCTGGTCAAGTCGGGCCGGGCCGTGCTGATCGCGGTGATGGTGGGCGTGCTGGCGATCGTGCTGGCGGGCGTGGTCGTCGAACGACTTATCGTCACGCCGCGCGAGGAAGTCGAAACGACGCTCTACACCGCCGCCCGCGAGGTCGAGCGCAATGACGTCCAAGGCGTGCTCTCGCACGTCGACCCGTCCGGCGCCGACCTTCGCGCCGCCGTTCGAAACTGGTTGCCGAAGATTCGGGTGCGCGACGTGGCCATCCGCAGTTTGCGGATCGAGGTCAATCGACACAAGAACCCGCCGACCGCGCAGGCCGACTTCGTCGGTCGTGTCAACGGCGATTTCCATGAAACCGGGTTCGATCACACCACGGTCCTGCGGCAATTCACCGTCGAATTCCGCAAGCAAGGCGATCGCTGGCTGATGACCAGCTACCAGGACCGAGAACCGTTCGGCACGGGCCGGCACGAATAGGTTACAGGGAACGGGTTACAGGTTACAGGGAACGCTCCGCGTGGGAACCAGGGGCAGGTTTCAGGTTACGGGAAAAACTGTAATCTGCCCCGGTCCCCTGTAACCTGTCCGCTGTCCCCTCGTTCCCACGCTCTGCGTGGGAACGTATCCTCGGCCGCTCCGCGGCCACGATGTCCCGGTTCGTGTCGGTAAACGTGCCGGCCGGGGCATCGCTTGCGCTCTGCCCCAACCACCAATCCACTGGGAGACGAAGCAGGCGAGACGGCCGATTCGCTTGTCACCCCGGTTGTTCCACCATCAACTCGCCCTTTTGGGGATCGTACTTGTAGGTGTGTCCCTCCGGCAGCGTGGGGAGCTTGAGCTGGTTGAATCCGATGATCTCCTTCATGAACTCCTCCTGCGTGCGGGGTTTGTAACCTTTCTCCGCTTCGTAAAGGTCGATGGCGTGCTTGACCTGGCCGAAGATAAGCTGCTCTTGGGCGCGAAAATAGATACTGATCGGGGTCGTGATGATCCCGGGCTTGTAATTCCCCTTGCCTGTCACGCCCGGCGCGGCCGGAACCGTGGTGGTGCCCGGCGTGGTAGGCGTCGTGGTCGCAACTCCAGGGTCCGACGGTGGTGTGGCGGCCTGCGCGCCGGGTGCCGCAGGCGAGGAAGTTTGCACAGCCGCGTCGCCTGGGGCTTGCCCGGCCGCCGGCTGTCCCTGCGCCGCGGGCGTGGAGTTTACTGACTCGGTCAAGCCCACGCCGCCAATCGCGCCGCTGGCATTGCGGCGTTTGCCAGCGGTGTCGCCGCAACCCCAGCCGGCCAATACCGCGAGCAACGATAACACAACGAACGTTCTGGATCTCATGGTTCGAACCTCCATAGGGTACAATCAGCCTGGTAGCGGAATTCGTGAGAATTCCGACGGTTGAATTCACAGATCGAATTCCCATCGCTCCATTTCCGCCAGTACCTGGCGCTTGGTCATGTCGAAGTCCAATGGGGTCAGCGTCACGAAACCGCGGGCCAAGGCGGTCAGGTCGGTTTCGTGCTCGCCGGCCGGCGGAGGCGGCTCGTTGGTGGCCCAGTAGTAACGCCGGCCGCGCGGGTCGAGCCGCTTTTCGAACTTTTCACCATACCGCGCCACGCCCATCGGCACCACCTTGAGCGCGGAACCGGGCCCTTCCAATGCCCGCGTGGGAATGTTCAGGTTGTACAATTGCGCGGCGGGCCCTTTGCGTTCGAGCACCTGCTCGATGATGCGGCGGGCCAACTTCGCCGCGTCTTCGAATTTCGCGTGCTCGTCGTACTCCAGCGAAACGGCCATGCTGGTGATCTCGAAGAACGCCCCTTCGATCGCGGCCGCCACCGTGCCCGAATAGAGCACGTTGATCCCGGCGTTCAAGCCCCCGTTGATCCCACTCACCACCAGGTCGGGTCGACGCGGGCAGAACTCGAACACGCCGATTTTCACGCAATCGGCAGGGCTTCCCTCGACCGCCCAACCGCGCCGCCGGTCCCCCTCGAACGCTTCCTTGACGACCAGCGGGCTCAAGAACGTGATCGAGTGTCCCACGCCGCTCTGCTCGGTGGCCGGAGCGACCACGCAAACATCGCCCAGTCGGCGCAGCTCGTGTTCCAGCGCTCCCAGACCGGGCGCGTGAATGCCGTCGTCGTTGGTGAGTAGAATCTGCACGATTCGAATGGACCCGCTTTAAGACTCAAATTGCACGATTGGGTTCTGTAGGGAACGCTCTCTCCCGGCGCGCCGGGATTCCGTGAAGCTGGTGCGATGTCGTCTGGCAGGACACGCCAGCGCCACGGCGAGATTCCCAAATGATGCCGTTGCCGAGGCATCCTGGCCTTGAAGCGGATGGTTCCTTTTTTCTCCGGGCCATTTCGGTACCGTCCGCTGCAGGGCGACAAACATCACTATAGTGCCGTACTCCAAAAGTCGCAACGATCGCGACTGATTCAACGGGTCAGGGGCGGTGCGACTTGACTTAATGGGTCAAAAGTGTAGACTATTCGTGGTATCAAGGTAATTTGAAACACCGCATGGCCAAAGGCAAACGGCCCTTTACGGCCGACAAACGCGAATCGACGCTGCTGGTCTTGTTTATCCCCAGCCGGGACCGCGACGAACGGGCGATCGACCAAGAGCGATGGGTAACGGCGGCGCTCGACTTCTTGGGGCGGCAACTCGGCGGAGCCACGGCCTTCCCTCAAGGGCGCGACGATCGGCGCGGCGGCCGGTTGGTTTTTGACGAACCGGTGATCGTAAATTGCTACACAAGCGAAGTAGCTTTGGAAGCTGCGGCGGGCGATCTCCGAACGTTTTTGATCGAGATGGGCACCGACACTGGCCAAGGGGCCGTGGGCCTGGTCATCGACCGCGATTATCTGGAAATCGAGATCCGATGAAGAGAGCAAACGAGATGGCGAAAAACGTGAAGCGCATCGCGAAACGGATGGGGGCCGAGCTCGTCGAACGGTTGCCCGACGTGGGTGGTGGCGCAGCGGGCGCCATGCGGATGGCGGCCATGCTGCAAGTCCGGCTGCAACCCGGTCAAGGCGCACGGCCGGGACGCCCTAGCGTGCCTACATGGACGCGCCGCCCAAAGGTGCCGATGAGCGCGGAAACGGAGCGCAGACTGGCGAAGCTCGCGAAGTTGTTTAGCCGTCGGCAGAAGCACCCGATTACCCCGATGCAAGTGGCCGCGCAACTGTTGGAAGCGGCTGTCGAAGGGTTTGCCGTGGACTCCAGCGAACAATAGGCAGCGTGAGTCCAGATGACCACGAAGCCGATGGTTGACGCCGATATGTGAGCACAGCATAATATATCCGCTACGGTTTGGTTCCTTCGCACGCCACTCCTCGAGGTAGTCCGCATGGCGCGTCGCCCCAAGTCAAGTCGCCACAAGTCAACACGTCGCGAGTTCTTGAAGACGG
>DATLQY010000193.1:0-3572 GCA_035534975.1 Pirellulales bacterium | reverse complement strand
CGACCTTGACGCGTCTGAGTCCTTCGGGGTTCGGATATTGCAGGTACTGGATCACCCAAAGCCGGCCACGATCGTCGAACTCGATAGCCACCGGCTGCCGCACCAGCGGCTCAGCCGCGAAAAGTTCGACTTCGAGGCCTTCCGCCACCTTCATGTGCCGCAGGACATCCTCCGGCGCGTACCCCTGCGCCTTGGCCCGCTCGCGTACGCAGTCGCAGGCCGAGAAGATCGCTGCGCCGGCAAGAAGCAGCTTTGTCGCATGTGATGAGCGGCACTCAATCATGGTTTCTGGATGCTAAGCGGGGCCGCACGAGGGTGTCAAGCGGGATGGCGAACGTGCGCGCGGTCACCCTTCCGTATGCAGAAATCTCTGCACCAGTCCCTTGACCCGTGCCAATGTGCAGATTAAACTGCATTTCGTTACTTGGCGAAGGAGCGTGTACCGATGGCGAAATTCACCCCGGGCGAGCTGGAAGTGATGCGGATCCTCTGGCGACACGGCGAGTTGAAACCGGCCGAGATCCAGGAAAAGTTTCCGCGGCCGATCAAGAACCCCGCCCTGCGGTCGTACCTCTCGATCCTCGTCGCGAAGGGCGACGTCGTTCGCCGGCGTCGGGGCAAGGCCTTCTATTACAAGACCAAGACCAAGCGCCAGTCGGCCCTGCGCTCGATGTTTCGGGAGTTGGCCCACGTGTTCTACGACGGCTCGATGAAGGCCGTTTTGTTCCACCTCGTCCAATCGGAAAAACTCTCGCCCGACGAAGTTGCGGAGCTCAAGCGGCTGGCCGACGGCGAAACGACTTCCAAGAAATCCAACTAAGAGGAGCCGTGGCATGTCCACGTTTTTCAAAATCAGCCGTGACTGGTTTCATCCGGCGGAATGGTCTCCCGCGGCATTGCTGTTCGCCAAGGCGACGTGTCTTTTGGCGGTCGCCTGGCTCGTACACTACGGCCTGTCGCGGGCTAATCCGCGCTGGCGCGTCTTGCTGTGGCGAGGAGCGACCGTGAGCTTGCTGGCATTGGCGGCCCTGGCGCTCGCGCCACCGGCGCTTGAGATGCGCGTATTGCAACCCGAACCGCTGTTGCGCCGATTCCCGGCAATCACTGGCACGCCGAAGACCACGCCCGTTGATCATGCGCCGAAACCGACGGAATTTGTTCGCGGATTGCCCGATGCACCGTGGGCCACGCCGGCCGCCGCCAACGTCGAGCGCGCCGCGCCCAAGCCAATGTCTCGCGCCATCACGCTTGAACCGGACACGGGGCGAACCGAGATTCCGCAGACGTGGCAAGCTTCATTGTTTGGCAGTCGTTGGACGCTTTTTGTCGTCTGGCTCAGCGTCAGCTTGCCGCTGGCTACACGCCTGGCGCTAGGCTATCGAGTCGTCGGCCGGATCGTCGCCAGCGCAGACCGCGTACCTGAATGGGTGTCCCATGAAGGTTCTCGCGTGGCCGCGGCGCTAGGCTGCACCCGGGTGGTCGAATTTCGGCAATCGAGCGAAGTCGGCACGCCGTTTCTCTGTGGGTTGTGGCGGACATGGCTGTTGCTGCCGACACGAATGTGCCAACCAGGCTACCGCGCTGAGCTGCCAGCGATCATGGCCCACGAGTTGGCCCATGCGCGCTCCAACGATTTACGTTGGAACGCGGTCCTGCGGGTCTGCTCGGCTGCGATTTGGTTTCACCCGCTGGTCTGGCGACTGCCCGTGGCGCACGCCGCGGCGTGCGAGGCCGTGGGCGATGCGGTCTCCGCCACGTTGCTCGGCGACGCGAGGGACTACTGCCGTACACTGGCCAAGGTGGCCTTGGAGCTGACGGCGGCCCCGCCGTCCGCCGGTGTGGCCATGGCCCGAACCGCCGATGTCACTCGTCGTCTGCGGGCGCTCCAGCAACATGTTTTCAGTTCGCCCTTGCGCCGGCGGCGTGTAGCCTTGAGTGGATTCGTCGGCTTGCTCGCGGTCGCGCTGGTCGGCGGTCTTCGGTTCGCCTACGCCGAGCCGGCCGCTGAAGTGAAAGCCACCGCAAAGAACGAGCAACCTCAACGTCAAACCACAAATGAGGCCCAGCGCGCGCCGAGTAAGGACGCGAAGGAGAGTACCCGTCGTTTCCCGGTGTGAGTGGTCGACGAAAATGGCCGCGGCGTCGCCGACGTCGTGGTTACCAGCAAGATCAACGGACTTCCGGCGGACCAGTACCGGACCGACGACGAAGGCCGTCTCGTCGCCGACATTTCGGCTGACGGCCTCCACCGACTTTGGTTTCATGTCAGCCTGCGCGACTATTGGACGGCCGGAGCCGGCTATTACCATTTCGATTCCCCAAGCAAGCCGAAGCTGCCCGAGGAGTTCACGATCCGTCTTGAACCGGGCGACACGCTGGGCGGTATCGTCCGCGACGACGAGGGCGCGCCGATCGCCGGGGCGCGGGTCGATCTTTCCACTTGGACCGTGCAAGGGAACCTTCGCCCGGTCGAAGCGACGAGCGACGCCGAGGGGCGTTGGTTCATAAGCATTCCCAAGGGTGAGGCGCTAAGCCATGTGCGGTTTTACCACAGGAATTACATTTGCGATTCGCTCTTAGCTCCGGTCTCCTCCCAAACGGAGCTGCGGGCCGGCGACGCGGTAAAGGTCATGGGGCGTGGGCTGGTGCTGCACGGCGCCGTTCGCGACCGCGAGGGCCGGCCGATCGCGGGCGCATTGATTCTCTCGCAACCGAACAACGTCGACATGGACGCGGCTGACGCCGACGAAACCACCACGCGCTCGCGCGACGACGGTACGTTCCAATTCAACAACCTCCCGCCAGGCAAGCGAGCGCTGGCGGTTTATGCGACGGGGTACGCGCCGCGAGAAGTGCCGATCGACGTCCGGAAAGGCACATCGGCGGTGGAGATCGAGATCGAACCGGGAGGCGAAATGACGGGACAGGTCGTTGGCGATGACGGCAAGCCGGTCGCCGACGCCCAACTCTCGATTATGGACTGGAACGCGGGACACTCGTTCCCGTTCACACGGCAAGCCGCAGCCGACGCGGATGGGCGGTTTCACGTCGCTCAGTTGCCACGCGAAGGCACGTGGACCGTCCAATGCTCGAAAATGACGGACGACGGTTCGGAGCGGGTGTACGCGACGACGGAATATGCGGGTGTTCGGGCGCGCAACGAGCCTTACCGGTTCGCGCTTTGCAAACCGACTGTGATCGAAGGCCGGGTACTCGACGCCGCGACGGGAGAGCCGATCACTCGCTTCGAACTGACCAGCACCTGGAACTGGTCTGCGACCGAGGAGTCCGCGTTCCGGCGGAGCTCAGCCGAGAACGTCGAGGATGCGGAGGGCCGATTCCGCTGGGTGAACTCAAATAGCGTGCGGCCTCCGTATCCGGAGACGGCATTGCGGATCGCGGCACCCGGTTATTTGCAGGCCGACACGCCGCTGTTCATGGCGGGCGCCCAAAGCGGGCCGATCGTCGTACGGCTCGAACATGCCGATCCGATCATGGGCGCCGTCGTCGATCCCAAGGGTCAGCCGGTCACCGGCGCGGAAGTCGCCTGGGTCGGGCCGAAGCGGACCGCG
>DATLQY010000192.1:0-25968 GCA_035534975.1 Pirellulales bacterium | reverse complement strand
AATTCTCGGAGTGGAGTCCCCCTCATGATCGGAGCGATATTCGCTTTCGAACTCCCCCGATCGCCGCTCGGCATGACTTAGCGTCATCGCGTGAACCCGCGCGCGAGTCATGTAGAACTTGAGTCGAATCTCCTGACCCGCAAGCGCGCCCAGGTCGGCCTTGTTCGACCAACGGACCGGGTGGTCGAGCGCGTCTCCCTGAATTTCCCTGGCCCCAGGCTCGGTGAAGCCCGGAATCGGCTGCCAATCGCGCGTCAACACTTCCACTCGGATAGAGCCTTTCATCCACCCTCCTCGTCGTACAGCATCGTGTACGGTTCCAGGTAATCGCCGTCGCACCATCGATCGCAGCGGATGACGGGGTTCAGCAGGTGCTTCTTCGCCGGGTGTAGTCTACGCGACACGCCCGGCGTGGCTTCAAACATCAGATTGTCGAGGAAGAGTGCCGTCCCGTAGGGGACGCGAATGTCGCCTCCCTGAATGGAAGCGGGGGAATCCGCATTCTGCGCTGAGGTTTCGCCGGCGGCAAACATCGCCGCGCCGACCGCTCCGGCTGACATTATGAACGTTCGACGAGCGAAAGCGCCGGCCACGGCCACTGGCCGGAGGCCCGGCTCGGGCTGGACCACGAAAAGCTGACTACCGCTACAGCGGCCGGGACTTCCGGCTGACGGACCTTGCTGGTGTCGTGGCCAAGGGTGTCATCGCCTGATTGGGCGGCTGATTGCGCGTCTCATCAAACGGTCGTTAAATGGGATTCTCAAGAAAGGGTTGAGATTTCGGGACAACGCCGACCGTCGAGGCGATTCGCTAGCTCCGCCTTTCGCTTCAGCCTGGTCAGGCAGGCGGGCGAAGGTGCGGTTATTTCTCTGCCAGTTCATGAGCGACCGTGAAACTGCCAAAACGATAGGACATGCCGACCATTCGGTCTGCGGCATCGAAAGCGCTAACCGCCCAGCGGCCGCTCGATCCGTGGCGGAAGGGACCAAACTTGGCTCGGTCCGCCGGCGGCAGACGGGGCAGGCTGATTTCGGTCCCTTGCAGCTTCGCTTCGCACTCGAAGTTCGTCGTCTTACCTCCGGGGATGGTGACGTCGTGAACGAAGCGCACCCGGAAATACTTTGCCCGCGGCACTCCTAACCAACGGAAGGTCGCGGTTCGCAGGTCGATTGCCTCGCCCTTGGTCGGGGTCTCGAGGGCAATCACCTCGAGCACATAGCTGCGGATGGGCAGCTCGATGGTCTGGCCGCGGATCTCCACCTCCGCTGACACGCCGCTGAAATCCAGTTCCACGTGCTGTGGCGCGACCGCGTCGGGAAGGATGGCGCCCCATTCCGCGCGCCAGACGCAAATGCGGTATCTGCCGTCCGCCACGCCGATCCAGGCTGTGCCGTCTATCTGGATCGGAAAGGAGCCGGGCGGCATCGGGACCGGCGTGCCGGTCGGGTCGGAAGTGGTGCCGAAGCCGACGTCCATCTTTTTGGCCGACGGATCCCAGAGCGAGGCGTAGAGCTTATAGACTTCGTTCTTGGGGATCTGCGGCCCGTCGATGCGGAAGCGAATGCCGCCGCGAAGCATGTCCGGTGCGGCCGGATCAAGCCGCTGGATCGCGCGCACGACGTCCCGGAGCAGACGCGGCTCTTTCGACTCGTGCTGCTTCTCGCGTGAAACGTTCATATCGATGCCGCGACTCAGGCCCGTATACGTCGGACAGGCGCGGCCCATGAGGTCGTAGGCCTGGCGGTAGGCTTCCAGAGCGGCTACCTTGTCGCCTGACTTTTCGAGTGCGAAACCGGCTCCAAACGCCGCCGTTCCGCGAGACCAGAGTTTCGGGTCGTCTGCCGCCCCGGCGCGGCGAAGCAACTCGGCCGGCTCGCCCGTCGGCAGCGCGAAGACGAGGTCGGGTGCGGCTTCGAGCATGGCCAGCCCCAGGCGTGCCTGAGCAAGGTACTTCTCGGCTTCCTCTTTCTGTTGGGAGGTGCTGTACGCGCCGCCCAGGACCATCTGCCATCGCTTTTCGCCCAACTCCAGAATGCGGCGTTTCTCCTCGGGGATGTAACTGCCCAGATCTATGGTCATTTGCAAGGCAGCCCAGGCTTCTGCGACCGCGAAGTCGAATTCCTGAAACGAGACATCGGGGTCCACATCAAGAAGGGCCTGGGCTGCCTCGCCCACATCCTTCGGATTGTGCAGGCGGCGTGCGCAATCGAGCAGCACCTCCAGGATTGTGCGGTGTTCGCCGAGGGTCGCCTTGCGATAGGCCCGCGCGTAGATTTTCAGCGCCGTACCAGGCTGGCCGGCCACCTGCTGCTCGTCCCCCCATTTGAGCAGCTCATCGACGGACTTGTCGAAGAGCCACGGCGCGAACGCCAGCAGTACGCCAGCCGTGAGCAGCACGGCGGGGGCGAGCTTCCAGTGCCGCCGCGCGAACCGCGCTGCGTGGAACAGCGGTCCCGGCCGCCGGGCCTGCACCGGCTCGCCGGACTCGAAACGGCGGATGTCTTCGAGGAAGGCCGTCACCGAGGCATAGCGCCGGTCCGGCGTCTTGGCCATGGCCTTGAGGCAGATCGTTTCGAGATCACGTGGAATCCGCCGATCGATCTTGCGCGGCGGAGTAGGCTCATCGGTGATCAAGCGCACGATGACGTCCGTGGGCGCGCCGCCGCCATAGGGCAGTTGTCCGGTGAGCATTTCGTACAGGATCACGCCGAGCGCGTGGATGTCCGTTGTCTCACCGATCAATTCCTTCTGGCCGCGCGCTTGCTCGGGCGCCATGTAGGCCGGAGTGCCCATGACCTCGCCGGAACGTGTCAGATTCGAGCTTTGTGCCATGTCGCGAGCCAGCCCGAAATCGGTAACGTACGCGCGCCCGGACGCGTCCAAGAGGATGTTGCCCGGCTTGAGATCGCGATGGATGATGCCGTGCGCATGCGCATGCTGCACTCCGGCAGCGGCTTGCTTGAGGATGGCAAGTGCCTGCGTCGGCGTAAGGCGGGCACGAATTGCGTGACCAGCAGATGGTTCGATGGCCGGCAAAGTCGGCCCAGTTCCGAAGGGCATATTTTCCCCGGCAGGAGCCGACCTGGAAGCGCCGGCAAGACTTTGTGTCCTGCCCGGCTGCCCTGCGGCCGAATCGTCGCGCGTGCGGCGAAACATCCGCGCCGAAAGCGGTTCGCCTTCGACGTAGTCCATCGTGAAGAAAGGCTCAGTGTCCGCCTGGCCGACCTCGTGGATGGAAACGATGTTCTGATGCCGTAGGCGAGCGAGATGTCGCGCTTCGTCGAGAAACCTTTTCACGACGGCCCCGAACGTGGCCTCGCCTGGCCGGAGTACCTTGATGGCGACCTCGCGGTCCAGGGACAACTGTTTGGCCAGGTAGACGACGCCCATGCCGCCGCGGCCCAGCTCACGAACGATTTCGTAGTCGCTGGGTAGCGACGGTGGCGGCCGATCCAGCGCCTGGTCGCTCGGCGGCAGAGTGTTTGCCTCCGCCAAAGCAGGTGTGCCCAGGAAGCTGCCTGGGTTGTCGTTGGCCTGCAAAAGAACCTCCACACGCTGGCGAAGGAGGGCATTGCCGGCGCAGGCATTGTCCAGGAAGGCGGCACGTTCGTCGGCGGATATGTCTCTGGCGCGATGAAAAAGCGTTTCTTCGTTCATGATTGTTCTCCTGCAATCGGGGATGGCCCTCTACCCGCATTAGCGTAAAAAGGCGCCAAAAAGCACCACCGAATCCGCGAAAACGTTTCAGGACGCCGTAATCAACGACCACGGACCTCGGCCTGAAGCCAAGCCCGGGCAAACGCCCAGTATCGGTCGGCCGTGGTCGGAGAGACCCCCAGGACCGCGGCGGCCTGCTCGCAGGACAATCCGCCGAAGAAACGCAATTCCACCAGCCTGGCCTTGATTGGGTCCTTGGCGGCCAACTTGTCCAGGGCCTCGTCGAGGGCCAGGAGTTCTTCATCGGCCGTTGGGACGGCGAGAGCTTCGAGCTGCTGACGTCTTAGGCCGCCGCCGCGTTTGCCGGTTCGCTTGCGGCGCGCATTGTCGATCAGGATGCGGCGCATGGCCTGGGCTGCCGCCGCGAAGAAATGGCTGAGATCCTCGAATGAATTCGGTTCATCCCTCTGGCCGACCAGTCGAAGGTATGCCTCGTGGACAAGGGCCGTAGCGTTGAGAGTTTGGCCCGGTTTCTCACGAGCCAGCTTCGCCGCCGCAAGCCGGCGCAGCTCGTCGTAAACGAGCGGCAGCAGTTGGCTGGCCGCCTGCGGTTGGCCGGCCTGGATCGCTTCGAGGATGCGGGTCACGTCACTCATCGCGGCCAGTATAGCACCGCCGGGTGCGCCATTCATTCATAGGTCATCTCAGTCCCAGAAATCGTTGGTTTACTCGGGCGCGCCGGCGGGGCCGGTCGCTGGGCCAGACCGGCGGACCCGATTCCGAAAAAACGTATGGTGTAAATGGCACACGCTCGCGATGCCCAGCGACCGCCGGAAGAGAGGGCGGCCGATCCATGTATCGTCCCCGGCGGGTGTGTCAAATACGGTCGATAAATCGGACGTCCGACAAAAGGTATGAGTAGGTGAGACCGCCGCCGACTTTAGAGGCTAAGACCCGCCCGCCTAGCCAGCTCACGCACCTTCAAGGCCTCAAACTGCATCGAGATCCCCCCGACCAACGCCCTCGGAAACAGTGGCTACTATGGCATGGTACGGCCTCACGCCACGTGAGGGTCAAGGCCCATGTCGCGAAAAAAGTGGAATCCCGGCGCGAGATGCTGTGTCGAGAGAAACTGTCTAAGCCAAACCCTGCGCTGCCGAAACTGGAGCTAAGTAGCGCGGCGGAACTGAGCCCCGACTGGCGACGGGATTTGAACCTTCCAAGGCGCGTCGGCGAGAGAAGTTGCGGCAATTCACGAGGCACATCAGCTCATCGTGCTACACGATTTGAACACGATCTTCAAGCCGCAACCCCTGTCCCCACAATGAGAAAGCCCTTCGACGTTCTCGCCGAAGGGCTCGTTTCTGAAAAAAAAAGACACTTGCGACACTTTTGTCCGCTCGGAATTCGCGTGCATCCGATGGCCTTGGCCACGCCGAAATCGATCACCTTGGGCACCGGCCGGGCATCGATGAGGGTCACCAGGATGTTCGACGGCTTGAGGTCGCGATGGATGATGCCCTTCTGATGGGCGTGCTGAACCGCCTGGCAGATGGCGGCGAACAATTCCAGCCGTTCGCGGATGCCGAGCTTCGTTTCGTCGCAAAACTTGTTCAGCGGGGCGCCGTTGACCAGCTCCATGACGAAGAAAGGCCGGCGGTCGGCCGTCATGCCGCCGTCGAGCACCTTGGCGATATTGGGATGGTCCATCATGGCCAGCGCTTGCCGTTCCGCGTCGAAGCGCTGAAGCACAGCTTTCGTGTCCATGCCGGCCTTGACGAGCTTGACGGCCACACGGTGTTTGACGGGCTCGGTCTGCTTGGCGACCCAGACGTCGCCCATGCCGCCTTCGCCGATTCTTTCTACGAGACTGTAGCGGCCAGCGATGACGGCGCCGGGCTCGGCAAGAGGGTGGAAGTTGGTGGTGGCGACGCGGTGGGCTGGCGCCGCCTCGTCGCCTTGCGGCGCGGCGGGGCCGGAATCGACGGTCGCACCTTCCTCCGCGGCTGGCGGTAAGGGCGAGGCGTCGTTGGCCCGCAGCAGGGCCTCGACCCGGCCCCGAAGTTCGGCGTCGGCGCCGCACTCGCGCTGGAGGTAGGCTGCACGTTCCGCTGGGTCGGAGAGGTCCGACGCATTCAGGAACAGGGATTTTGCTCGTGCGGCATCAACGGCCATGGTTTACCTCCGGGATGGGATCTACACTCAATGCCCCATCCAGCGGAAAAGTGTCTCACGGATTTTGAATTATTTTTCCAGGGCCTCGCGGAGCCAGGCCCGCGCATACTTCCAGTTTCGGTAGGCCGCCGCCCGGGAGAGCCCCAACGCCTCGCCCGCCTCCTCGACGGAAAGGCCGCCGAACAGGTGAAGGTTCGCGACCCGCGCGGCGGCAGAATCTTCCTCCCCAAGACGAGTAAGTAAGTCGTCGAGCGACAAAACGAGGTCGGGTTCCTCGGCGCCGCGAAGCCCAAGGTCCTGGAAGTCGCAGAGGTCGGTCCCCGCGTGGTCCCCGGCGGCTGTGTCAAAATCGGTCGTTTTCTCGGACTCTCGTCGAAGGTTTTAGATCGAGACTGCGGCTTCGATCATTTACAATGCGCCCGATGGGCGTTTCGGGTGCAATCCATTGTTCAGGGGTTTCGCCGCCGATGAACGTGTATCCGTCTTTCCAGAATCGGCTTAAATCGTTGCCAAGTTAACGTCCTTAACCCCAGGCGCCGGCCGCATGAGCAGCACGTCGGTTGAGCAAACAAAAACGACCGCGCAGGACGGATTCGGATCCGCCGGGACGCCTCCGTCTAACACGCGGCGGTCGGCCGCCGGCGACCGTTTGTATCGAGTCGTTTGGCGGTGGCACTTCTATGCCGGAATGATCATCACGCTCCCGCTGATCGTGGTGGCCGCCACCGGCGCGCTCTACATCTTCAAGGATGAGGTGGAAGGGGTGCTCCACCCCGGGGTCCTTTACGTCGAGCCGGCTGCCGAGCGCGCCACCTACGAGCAGCAACTGGCCGCGGCCCGTGCGGCCGTGCCCGAGACGCCTCGAATGATTTTTTTGCAAGTGTTCACCAACCCGAAGCGGGCCACCAGCCTGGCCATGGCAGGGGAAAAGTTTCAGTTCGGTTACGTCGATCCCTATCGGGGCCACTACCTGGGCTCCGTCGAGAAGGGGGGCTTTTCCGACATCGTGCTCACGCTGCACCGGTCACTGTTTCTGGGCACCACGGGCCGGATCGTCGTCGAGCTCACCACCTGCTGGACGATCGTGCTCGCGGCGACGGGAATCTATCTGTGGTGGCCGCAGAAAGCGAAACAGGTGTGGGGCGTGTGGCTGCCGCGATTGCGGGCGAAGCCTTATGTCGTGCTGCGCGACCTGCACTCCGTGGCCGGCATGTACGTGGCCGTAGTCGCGATCGTGATCTCGCTGACCGGCCTGATCTACACCTACGTTTGGGGCCGTGGTTTTCAGTACGCAGCGCAGAAGACCGAGGCCTACGACATGTTTTCGAAACCGATGCTGTCCAAGTCCCCGCCCGAGGCCAAAGACGTGTCCATGGACCGGATCGTCGAGACTGCGCAGCAGAGAATGCCCGGCAACAACTTGACCGTCTGGTTCCCGCGGGCTCCCAACGCGGTGTACCTGGTCACTGCCAACAATGAACGCGGCCCCGGGGTCAACGAGATATTGTTTATCGACCGCGCCTCGGGCGAGGTCCTGGAGGACCGCTACAACAGCCAGACCAAGACCATGTACTGGCTGGGGACGTGGAACTATCCGCTGCACGTCGGCACGATCTGGGGAATGCCGAGCAAGATCCTGTGGCTGGTGACCTGCATCGTCCTCATGACGCTGCCCGTGACGGGCGTCTGGATGTGGTGGCAGCGTCGCCCAACCGGCCGGCTCGGCCTGCCCCGGCGCGTGGACTCTGCCCGCCCCCGCTGGCTGGTCCTCACCGTTACCGCGACCAGTATTCTGCTGCCGGCAGTGGGCCTCTCGGTGGTCGTGCTGCTCGTAGGAGAGTTGCTTGTGGCGAGATTGCGGAAGCGGTGAGCTTTACCGGTAACACCGCTGACGCTGGCCTTTCGATCGCGCAAAGATCGCGGCGACGTTCGCAAGCCAATTAGCAGCAGGCCGTTGCGCGCGGCGAATCGGTTCGTGCTGACGCTGCTGACGCTGCTGACGCTGCTTTTCCTCTTTTCCCGCGTGGGGGGAGGGGGGTGGCAGAAGGGGACAGAAGGCAGGAGGGGGAGGGGCGGGAACAGTACAATCACGATGTAGCCACCGAGGTCACAGAGGGCCCAGAGTTGGCGCCATCGGCCCACTCTTGCGTCTCGGTGTCCTCTGAGTTATCCGTGGCCAGGTTTCCGACGACGCGAAGCTGGCTTTTGAAGCGGCTCTGCGGCTGGCCTACATGTTACATGGCGCCGCAATCAAAGTTTCAAAACAATCATCCGTGAGAGTCCGTGTCAATCCGTGGCTCACCTCCTCGTTCTCCTGTTGAGCGAACAGCGAGATCCGCCTCGGCGCCTAACGCCTAAGGGAAGAGGGGAGAAACGGACGACGGGGTGAGGCCGCTTGCGGTCTAGAGATCAACGTGAAACTCCTCGGGGCAAGCCCGTAGCCTCTTACGAAGAATGCGCCGTGGCAAAGCGGCGACAGCGCCGCCCTGCCGGCCCAAAACGCTGCGCGAAGAACGACCGGCTTTCCCAACGCCTAATGCCTAGTTCCGTTTGCATTCTCGTTGCTTCGCAACGACTCGCTTTCCCAAGGCCTAACGCCTAACGCCTAATGACGTTTTGGGGCTTTGCGGTTGCTTTCCACCCAACATGGCCGCAGAGCGGCCGCGGAGCCGTTCCCACGCGGAGAGTTTGTGAATTCTTCGGAAAGACACCCCCAAAACCGTACCTAAGTCCTTTGCGGCCCGTGAATACGATGAATTCACGAAAAGGGAACGTGGGAACGAGGGTGTCCGAAGAGGTATTGAAAACGGCGTTTGGCATGAAAACTGCGATGGCATTCAAATATGGACGTTATGGCAACATCCCGAGATGGCGCGCTCGCGCGGCCGCGCGGGCTTCCAACGCTGGGGCACGTCCTCCAGTGGCGCGCTTTGCGCCAGGCGGACGAGGTTGCGTTCGTGTTCCTCGTTGACGGTGAAGACGAAGAGCAATCTCTGACCTACGCCGAACTGGACCTGCAGGCACGGGCCATCGCGGGCGAGCTCCGCCACCGGGGCGCGACGGGCCAAAAGGCCCTTCTGGTGTACGACGCCGGGCTCGACTATATCGCGGCACTTTATGGTTGTCTTTACGCGGGCGTGGTGGCCGTGCCGGTTTACCCGCCCGATCCCTATCGGCTCGATCGCACGCTGCCGCGGCTGCAAGCGATCGTGGCCGACGCCCAGGCGCGTTGGCTTCTGGCAACCGACGACACGCTCTCCTGGGCCGAGCGATTGTTCGCCCAGGTGCCGGGCCTCAGCGAGAGGGTCGCGACCGATCGGGCCACCGAGCCGCCAATGGAGCAACGGGATTTGCCGTCGAACCCTGACGGCACGCCCTTTCGCGGAGCGAAAGGCGACGATCGCCGATCGGAACAATGGGATCTTCCGTCGGACCCTGACGCCACGGCCGTGTTGCAATACACGTCGGGCTCGACGGGAGCGCCTCGCGGCGTTCTCATCGCCCACCGCAATCTGCTGGCCAACTTGTTGCGGATCGAGAGAATGCTCGATCACGACGGGGTGGTCGCCGTCTCATGGCTCCCCGCCTATCACGACATGGGTCTGATCGGTTGCACGTTTCAGCCGGTCTACAGCGGACGGCGCACGGTGCTCATGTCGCCCACGGCCTTCATGCAGCGGCCGGCGCGATGGTTGCAAGCGATTTCCAAGTACCGGGGTTGTACCACCGCGGCCCCCAACTTCGCCTACGAACTTTGCGTTCGGAAGATCGCGCCGAAGGAGCGCGCGGCGTTCGACTTGAGCAGCCTGACACTGGCCCTCAACGGGTCCGAGACCGTCCGCGAAGAAACTCTCGAACGGTTCAGCGAGGCGTTCGCGCCGTGTGGTTTTCGGCGAGAGGCGTTTTACCCCTGCTACGGTCTGGCCGAGGCGACGCTGATGGTGGCCGGCGGAGCGATCGCCGCGCCGCCGGTCGTCCGTTCGTTCGACGCTGCCGCGTTGGCCAAGCGTCGCGTGGTACACTGCCGCGATGACCAGGGCGCGGCGCGGCGCCTGGTGGGTTGCGGGAAGTGCGCGCCGGGGCAACAGCTCGCGATCGTCGATCCACGAGCATCGACGCGCTGCGCGGCGGATCGCATCGGGGAAATTTGGGTCTCAGGACCAAGCGTGGGAAGGGGCTATTGGAACCGGCCGCGGGAAACGGCCGAGGTTTTTCAGGCCCGCCTGGCTGGCACGGACGAGGGGCCGTTCCTCCGCACGGGCGATCTTGGTTTTCTCGACGACGGCGAACTTTTCATCGTCGGCCGCGTCAAGGACTTGATCATCCTTCACGGTCGCAATTATTATCCGCAAGACATCGAACAAACGGTCGTCCATGCTCACGGCCAACTCAAGCCCGACGGCGGCGCGGCGTTCTCCGTCGATATCGACGGCCAGGAACGATTGGTCATCGTTCAGGAAGTGCTCCGTCCTCGAAAGGTCGATTTCGCCGAAGCGTTCGCCTCCATCCGCCGGGCGGTGGCGGAAGAGCACGAATTGCCTGTACACTCGATCGTCTTGATCGCGGCGGGCAGCCTCCCGAAGACCTCCAGCGGCAAAGTACGCCGTGGCGCCAGCCGCGAAAGCTTCCTGGCGGGCGCGCTCGACACGGTCGCCACCTGGCCCGCCGGCGAGGCCGGCAATGGCGGCGACGGCGGCAATGGCGTACCCGCCGCACCGGCATTGCCGCAAAGCCGGATCGAGACTTCGTTGGCGGCCCTCTGGGCGGAGGTGCTCGGTGTCGAGACGGTAGGGGTCGACGAACGATTCTTCGATCTTGGCGGCCAGTCGCTCTTGGGCGCACGACTCCTGGCGCGCGTCCGTGACACCTTTGGCGTCGAGCTGCCGCTGGTGGCCCTGTTCGAAGCGCCGACGGTCGCCCAACTCGCTCAACGCATCGCCGTCGCCGCGCCAATCTCGAACTCGTTTCCCATCGTGCATGCGGACCGCAATGCTGAGGACCGCAATGCTGGACTGCCGCTGTCGTTCGCTCAGCAACGCCTCTGGTTCCTCGAGCAATTGCAGTCCGCGCCCCGCTACAACGTGCCGGTCGCCGTCAGCCTGGGCGGTCGGCTCGATCGGGCTGTTCTGGAAGCTTGCCTTGACGACATCGTGCGCCGGCACGAAGTGTTGCGGACGCAAATCGTGTCGCGCGACGGCCGGCCGGCGCAGTTGATTCTGCCGGACCGCCGCGTACCGCTCGAATTCATTGATTGGCGGGCGGTTGATCGGCAGGGAGGCGAACGGCAAGGCGAAGCCCGCCTCAACGGCCGCAACGATCGCTCCCACGCAATTCAAGCTCTACTCGACGACCAGGCTCGCCTCCCCTTCGACCTGGAGCACGACTCCCTCGTGCGGGCGACCCTGGTGCGAGAAAGGGACGACGAACACATGCTGATCTTGACCGCCCATCACATCGTCTGCGACGGCTGGTCGCTGGGCGTGTTCCTCCGTGAGCTGGCCGCGCTCTACCAATCACGCCTCGCCGGGCTTCCCGACGGTTTGGCGGAGCTGCGGTGCCAGTACGCGGATTTCGCCGCCTGGCAGCGCCGCTGGCTCAGCGGGCCGGTTCTCGCCGAGCAACTGGCCCACTGGCAAACGCTGTTCGCGGCACAGTTCACAGCACAACCGCCGCCTCTCGAATTGGCGACGGACCGGCCGCGCGGCGTGGCACACCGCTTCCGCGGGGCGGCGGAAGCCATTGAGCTCCCGGCGGAGTTGCGTTCGGCACTCGAGGTGCTGGGGCGCGAGAGCGGAGCGACGTTGTACATGACGCTGCTGGCCGCCTACGAAGCCCTTCTGGCCCGCTACAGCCGACTGACCGAGTTCTGTCTCGGCACGGTCGTCGCAAACCGCGCGCGCGTGGAATTCGAGCCGCTCATCGGTCTCTTCATCAATACGCTCCCCCTGGTCGTCGACGTTTCGGGCCGACCCGGCTTTCGCGAACTTCTGCGCCGTGTGCGCGGCACGGTCCTGTCGGCCTTCGCGCACCAGGACGTTCCCTTCGACAAGCTGGTCGAGACGCTGGCTCCCGGCCGCGACGCCGGAACACCGCTGTTTCAGTCGATGTTCGTGTTCGAAGACGTTCCCTGGCGCGCGGCTGACCTCCCCTTGGGCTCCGCCGGGGCGGCCGATTTGACGATACGCGACGTCCGCGTCGATCATCGGGCCATCGCCGAGTACGACCTTTCGCTGGTCATCGACGATCGAAACGGCACCCTGGCCGCGACCATGGTCTATGACGCCGAACTGTTCGACGCGGCGACCATTCGGCGCATGCTGGCCACGTTCGAAATCCTGCTGCGCGGCGTCGTCGCGGCGCCCGATCGGCCGCTAGCCGAGATGCCGCTGAACTCGCCCGACGACGAGCGCCGTTTGCTCGTCGAATGGAACCACGGCGAGACTGTTCCAATCCCGGTGGCGACGATCGCGCAGTTGTTCACCGCCCAGGCCGATCGCAGCCCCGACGCCGTCGCGGTCATCTGCGGCGAGCGACGGCTGAGCTATCGGGACCTTGACGGACGAGCGAACCAGCTCGCGCGTTACTTGCAAGCCCTTCGCGTCGGTCCCGATGTGCCCGTCGGCGTGTTCCTCGAGCGCTCGGCCGAGATGGTCGTCGCGGTCCTGGGCATTCTCAAAGCGGGCGGGACGTACGTCCCGCTCGATCCGCTCGATCCGCCGGAACGGCTTTCGACGGTGCTGGACGATTCGCGTCCGCGAGTGGTCCTCAGCGACCGCAAACTCGTCGGCTCGCTGCCGCGGCATGAAGCCAAAGAGGTGCTCTTCGATGCTGACGGCCCGGCGATCGGGCGCGAGCGTACCGCCGTCCCACCTCAACGAACGTCGCCGGGCGACCTGGCGTACCTGATCTACACGTCGGGTTCCACCGGTCGTCCCAAAGGCGTCGAGGTCCCGCAACGCGGCCTGGTGAACCACGCCCTCGCCCTGGCCGAAAAACTCGGCTGTCGAGTCGGTCGCCGGGTGCTGCATGTCGTGTCGCTGGCCTTCGACGCGGCGGCCGAGGAGCTCTTTCCAACGCTCGTCAGCGGTGCCACGCTCGTCATACCGCCGCCGGACGCGGAGCTTTCCGGCCGGCAAGTGCTGGACGACTGTCTTCGGAACTCGATCGACATCCTGCACCTGCCGACCGTACTTTGGCGACAGTGCGTGCAGGAGCTGCAGCCGCGCGACGCGGCGGTTCTCGACCAGGTGAAAACGCTCTTGATCGGCGGCGAATCGCCCCCCGCCGAAACCTTGCGACAATGGTTCGACATCGCGCCGCAAGTTCGCATGTTGTACGCCTACGGGCTAACCGAGGCCACGATCACGAGCACGATTCACGAAGTGCGTCCACCGGCGGCCGGTGCGTCGTTCGAACGGTTGCCGATCGGCCGGCCGATCGCCAACACCGAGGTCTACATCCTCGACGACGAGATGCGGCCGATGCCGATCGGCGCGGCGGGCGAGTTGTACATCGGCGGCCTGGGGCTGGCGCGCGGCTACCATGGGCAGCCGCAGTTGACCGCCGAGCGGTTCGTTCGAAACCCTCTCGGCGGTTCGAGCGAGAGGCTCTGCCGCACGGGCGACCTAGCGCGCTTTCGCGACGACGGCGAACTGGAGTTTCTGGGCCGTGTGGACCAGCAGGTCAAGCTGCACGGCTTCCGTGTCGAGCCCGGTGAGATTGAACAAGCGATCGAGGCGCACTTTGCCGTCAGCGAAGCCGCGGTGGTGCTTCGCGAGGACGCGCCGGGAGCGCGTCGCCTGGTGGCCTACATCGTACTCGCGCCGGGCGCGCCGTCCCTCAACGGAGAGTTGCGGGACTGGTTGCGCTCGAAGCTCCCGGGGCCGATGGTTCCCTCAGCCTTCGTCACGCTGGCCGCGTTGCCTCGCACCTCGCACCACAAGCTCGACCGCCTTGCGTTACCGCCCCCAGCGGCCGCGAGCAAGGAGCGGCCCGGCGCCTGGGTCCGGCCGCGAACGCGCACCGAAACGCTGCTGACCGACATTTGGGCGCAGGTGCTTTCGGTCGAACGCGTCGGCATCGACGACAACTTCTTCGAGTTGGGCGGCGACTCGATCCAGACGATCCAGGTCGTCTCGCGCGCCAGGCAGGCCGGCATTCAGATCACCGCCAAGCAGTTCTTCGAGCACCAGACCATTGGCCAGCTTGCCGCAATCGCGGCCCCGGTCGTTCCATCGAGCGACGAGCGCGAGCCCGCAGGCAAGCCGATTCCGATCACACCCATCCAGCACTGGTTTTTTCAGCAGGAACCGGTCGACCCGCACCATTTCAATCAGTCGGTTTCGCTTGACGTCGCGCCGACGATCGGCCCCGACGTGCTTGAAACGGCGCTGACGCACCTGGCCCACAATCACGATGCGCTAAGGTTGCGGTTCACCCACGAGCGCGTCGATTGGCGTGCGACGCACGCGGAAATTGAAGCGGCGGCGTGGCCCATCGAGCGATTCGACCTTCAGGACCTGCCTGCCGCGGAGCAAGCGGCCCAGTACGCCGCTGGGGCGGCGGACCTGCAGGCCTCGTTGGACCTGGAGCGGGGACCGGTGGCCCGCGCTGGCTGGTTCGATTTGGGCCCCGATTGCCCGCGCCGTCTATTGCTCGTCATGCACCACCTGGCGGTCGACGCCGTTTCGTGGCGGATCCTATTGGCCGACTTGCAGACGGTCGTCGGCCAGATCCTTCGCGGCGAACCGCCGAGCTTGCCGCCCGCGACGACGTCGCTGGCGCGTTGGGCGGAGCGACTCCACGAATACTCGCGGTCACCCGAGTTGGGCGCGGAAGCCGACTTCTGGCTCGACGAATCGCGCCGGGAGATCGCTCGATTGCCGCAAGATTACGAAGGTGGCGAGAATCGCCGTATCACTTCGCGAGTCGCATGCACCGTGCTTGATGAGGCCGTCACGGCCGAGCTCCTGAAACCAGGCCGAAGCGGCGGCGCGGCGATCCATGAATTGTTAACGGCGGCCCTGGCCCGGGTGATCGGTCGTTGCACCGGCAGCTCACGGGTACAAATCGATATCGAAGGACATGGCCGCGTGCCGCTGTTCGACGATCTCGACACGTCACGGACGGTCGGCTGGTTCACGGCACTCTATCCGCTGCTGCTTGAAATCCCGGGGGAGTTGTCACCGGATCAAGCGGTTCAATGCATTCGAAACACGGTCGAACGAACGCCAAACCAAGGCATCGGATACGGGTTGCTCCGTTACCTGAGGGGCGACGAAGCACTGTCCACCGCGCTGGCGGCGATGCCGCAAGCGGAAATCTGCTTCAACTACCTGGGCCGTTTCGAGCGGTCCTTCGATGCCGAGTCGCCTCTTAACGTCACCGGCGCCGGGAGCGGACCGCGTCAAAGCCCGCGGCAGCGCCGCGCGCACCTGATCGAAATCAATGCCGACATCCGCGACGGACGCCTCCACGTCGAGTGGACTTACAGCCACGCCATCCACCGGCGTGAAACGGTCGAAGGCTGGACGCGCTCGCTGGTCTCCGAATTGCGGGCGTTGGTCTGTGTGGGGTCGGGCGCGACCACCGGGCAGGCCGTGCCTGGGGACGTGGAGGGCGGCGCCGATCCATCATTGCCATTGACCGGAATGCAGCACCTGATGCTGATCCATGCCTTGCGCGACCCCGACTCGGAAGTGCTCCAAGAGGAATTGCATTGCACGGTCGTAGGGGCGCTCGATGCGGCGTCGTTGCGGCGCGCATGGCAGACGGTGCTCCGACGCCATTCGGCGCTGCGGACTTCGTTTCGTTGGCGGAACGAGGGTGAGCCTCGGCAAGTCGTCGAGCCGGCCGTCGAGCTTCCCTTCGACGAGCACGACTGGCGCGGCGTTCCGGCGGCGGAACAGGAGCGCCGGCTGCGGACTTGGCACGAGGCGAAGGGGCCGCATGGTTTCGACCTGGAGCGTGCGCCGCTCTTGCGGCTGGCGCTCGCTCGGCTTGCCGACGATCGCTTTCATTTCTCACTGCGGGCCCACCACTTGCTTTTCGACGGCTGGAGCCTCGCGCTGGTCGCGAGTGAAGTCTTCGAGATCTATCAATCGCTCGTCGCCGGCCACGAACCGCGGCTCGTGGCCGCGCCGGATTTCGGCGAGTACATCGCCTGGATCGAGCGGCAGGACCGCACAGCGGCCCAACGGTATTGGCGGCAGGAACTGGCGGGCTCGCGCGGGGATACCCCTTTGGGCTTCGCCGCGCCGACCGCCGGCGAGATCGAGCGACCTGATTCGGCACAATACGGGGAACTGCGACGAACGCTTTCGCGCGGCGTCACGGCGCCGCTCGTCGCCTGGACACGGCGGGAACGCCTGACCCTCGGCAGCTTATTGGCGGGCGCCTGGGGTTTGCTCCTGGCCAGGCACTCCGGCCACGACGACGTGCTCTTCGGGGTGACCGTCTCGGGTCGGCCCGCCGAATTGGTTGGAGTCGAACGGATGGTTGGCCCGCTGCTCAACAATTTGCCGCTGCGCGTTCGCCTTTCGTCCAGCGAGTCGCCGGCGGCCTGGCTACGGCACATCCAAGGCAGCCTGGCCGAACTGGGGCATTACTCGTACTGCTCACTGTCGGACATCGGCGAGTGGACCGGCATCAAGACCGCCGGGCGATTGTTTCAAAGTCTGGTCGTGTTCCAGAATTACCCGCTCGGTGCCGATTCAACCAAACGACCGGGCGCATTTACGGTCCATGATCTCGAAGCGACGGCCCGCACGGGTTATCCGCTCACCCTGGTGGTCGTTCCAGGACCTGAATTAGGGCTCTTGTTCCGCTACGATGCAACCCGGTTTTCGTCCGTCGCGGTGCAAGCCGCATTGACTGAATTTGACGAGATCCTACGAGACCTGGTCGACGACAAGCCGCATTCGATCGGCATGCTGGTCAACGGGGCCGCGGCCATGACGCCGGACGGTGAAGGTGGCCCGCATCCGTCGGCGATCGTCCGACCGGCGGCGGCGCCTTTTGTGGCCCCGCGTGATGATTTGGAACGCCAACTCGCGGAGCTTTGGTCGCGGCTCTTGCACTTCGCACCGCCAGATACTCGTGATTCCCGCGACGCTCCGCCCCCGATCGGCGTCCACGACAATTTCTTTGCGCTGGGCGGCGACTCGCTTTTGGCGGTGCGTTTGATGGCCGAGGTCGAGCGCGTGCATGGCCGCCGGCTGCCGTTGGCCTGGATATTTCAGGACGCGACGATCGAAAACCTGGCCTGCGTGTTGCGCGCACCGGAGGTCAAGACCATCGACACCCCGCTGGTGCCCATTCGAGCGGCCTTGGCGGGCATGACTTCACCGCTCTTTTGTATCCATCCCGCGGGCGGCACGGTCTTCTGCTACCGCGAACTGGCGCGGCACTTGCCCGCCACGCGGCCCGTGTATGGTCTGCAAGCCCGCGGCATCGACGGACTCCAGCCGCCGCACACGCGGATCGAAGATATGGCCGCCGATTACCTCGCCGCGATCCGGAGCGTGCAACCCGAGGGCCCCTACTTCGTCACCGGTTGGTCGCTGGGCGGAATCGTCGCCTTCGAGTTGGTCAGGCAGCTCGTGGCGGCGGGCGGCGAGGTGGGGCGACTGATAGTCATCGACGCGGGCATGGTTTCGCCCAACGAACGGTTCCGCGAGGAAGATTTCCTGCCGGTTTTGTTGGCCCTGTTCCCCGACGAACACCGCCCCACGCTCGATGAATTACGCGGGATGGAGCCGGCCCAACAACTCGAGTTCTTCCGCCGTCGCGCGGAGCAGGCGCAATTGGTCGCCGCCGGCGCCGGCCCGTTGGCCGGCCAGCACGTGTTTCAGGTCTTTCAAGCGAACCTGAACGCCTTGGCCGAATACCGCCCTGGGCCGTACGCCGGGTGTGTTTCATTGTTCCGCGCGGCCGACGACGCCACGCCGCTCCACGCCGATCGGCGGATGGGCTGGGACGAATGGGCCGCGGGCGGCGTCGAGGTCGTGGACGTCGCCGGCGACCATGTAAGGTTGTTCAACGAACCGTACGTTTCCGCGCTGGCGGAGCGAATCGAGGCGATGCTGCCGTGCCAGGGCCTTGAACCACTCGCGGCGGCTTGCGACTGTTACGGCAGGTAAATCCTTCCTGCGCCACGGTATGTTTCGAGATCGAACAGGTATTCGATCAAGCTATCCGCGACGCGTAGCGCGTAGTTCCGATCAAGTTGAAGGCGATCTGGATCGGCGAGCGTGAAGATCGGCATGGAATCCAAGGCGTTGCGGTCACGAAGCGTCATTTCGAGCGAGTCGGGACCATCGGCGTTGCGGTTCCGCGTAATCAATACCGCCCCGTTGTCCTGGCAAGCATCCCAGATCGCCGCATCTGAAGCATTTTCAGGCAGCCCCATGTCGGCGAATTCGAGGAGATCAATCTCAAGCTCGGCCCACATCTCGCTCCAACGACCGTTTTTGAGCAGTCGAACCAAGCGTTTGACGTCGCCCACGGCGTTGATATCACTCAGAATCCTGAGCACCGTTCGACTCCGCGGCCTGTTTGCGGAATCGTTCCGCCACGTAAGCCAGGAACTTGGCATGACTCAATTCAGCCTTGGCCACAAGTTCCGGCGGGTTGCCGCGGGCGTGACGATCGAGGATTTTCTGGTAATCGGCTTGCACCTCGTCCTTGTGCGCCTCGATATAGTCGATGGCAACTTCGACCTGCGAGCATGAGAGCCTGAATTTGGCGGCGATTTCCGGACCGGCGCACCCATGCTTGTAGTAATCCATGATGTCGTAGACCGTAATCCGCGTGCCCGCAATCTCAGGACCACGTCCACGATCGATAATCGCGGCTTGCATCGAACGGTTCCTCGCCTCGGACAGCCGATTGAGCTTCCGGAATTATACCATCCCGACGCGATTAGCGCAAACAGACAAACAGGAAACCGACGCGGCCAGGCCGTCGCGTTGAGGCGACTCGGTTCCCACGTCGAACCAACCGGTGGCGGCGGCTTTTGCCGGTCGACGTTGGTCCGCCGGGCAACGCGTACCCGCGCTCGGCATGCGCGGCCGCCGCGGCCCAGATCTCGCGGCCTTCCACCAATCCAAAGACAAACTGCAAGAGATCCCGGTAACCCTAAGCCCTACGCACCGGCCATTTTGGCTACGATCGCGTGAATTCCACCAGCGCCACCGGAAAATGCCGCAAGACATCGGCCACGCGCAGGGCGACCCCGCCGCGCCCGGCGTCGATTTGCGAATGACTTTCGCCCGTCAAGACGTTGCGGCAACCAGCCACGAGCCAGGGTAGACGCACCGCCGTGTCGCTCCAGGCGTCGTCGCGCCAGAGGGGACCATCGTCCGCTCCCAACGGCAAGGTCAGGCGAGGCACGACGATCATAGCCCCGTATTCGCCAAGCACCCGGGCGAAAGCGCAAATACACTCGGCCGAGTTGCCTTGCGAATCGAGCGCGACGTAGTCCCCCTCGCCGAACAACTCATGGTGCCGCCGCCGAAAGTTGAGCGCTTGCGACGTCAAGAATTGCTTGACCCGGCCGTCGCGCCAAGTGGCGAGCAGGTCCGGCATCAACCGCGGCAGATCGCCGCGCGCCCTTGTCTTCAAGGCAGCCAGCGCCGCGGCGCGCGATCCGAAGTCGACCGGGCGGCGGTTGTCCGGGTCGACGAGGCTGAAGTCCCACCATTCGGTCCCTTGGTAGAAATCGGGCACACCGGGGGAGCAGACCTTCAACAGCACCTGTGCCAGGGCGTTACGCATTCCGGCCAGGGCCAGCGGCGCATGAAACCGTTCGAAGTCCCCGAGGAACTCGTTGTCGGCGCCCGGTTCGAGCACCGCGGCGACGAAGTGCGACACGGCCTGTTCGTATTCGTCATTCGGGTTGGTCCAGCTCGTATTGAGCTTCGCTTCCCTGAGCGCCTTGGACATGAATTGCTGAATCCGGCCGATGAAGACCGATCGGCCGTCGGCGTTGAGCGGCCCAAGCGGCCAGGTCCCCACGAGCGTCTGGTAGAAGAGGTACTCCTCGTTGCCGTCGGGAACCAAGGTGCCGTCCAGCTCGCTCTTGCGTTTCAGGTTCTGTTGCCGCCAGCGTTCGATGGACTGTTCCCATTGGGCGGGCACCTCGGAAACCACATTGATACGGGCGCGCGCGTCCTCGCCGCGCTTCGTGTCGTGCGTCGACGAAGCCAAGAGCGAATGGGGCCAATTCGCCAGCCGGTCGGCGTTGCGACGATGGAAGTGCTCGACCGGCGTGCCGAACTGCTCCGGGTCGCCGCCGACTTCGAGAAGCGACAGCAAGGGATAGTCGCGGTAGAAGGCGGTGTCTTCCAGGCCCTTGGCCATCACCGGCCCGGTGAGTTGCTGGAACCGCAACACGAACTCGCGCCGCTCGTGCCGTTGGGCGCCGTCGAGCTGATCGGGGTGTTCAAGCAGCAGCACGGAACCGAGGAAGTTGAACAGCGAAGCGTTCAATTCCGGATTTCGCCGCCGCGCCAAACGCAGCGCCGACTTGGTGCGCCGGCGGTCCTGTTCGCCGACCGGCTCGCTGTCGGGGCGGACGTACGTCCGATAAACGGGAAAGCAGGCAATCACCTCCCGCAGCGCCCGGCGCAGAGAAGAATGCGTGAAATCGCGCGAGTAGCGGTGCTGTTCGGCGATCCGGTCCAGCCGCCGCGACAGCACGTGCAACTCGCTCGCCATCGACGCATCGAGGATCGCGCGCTTGCCCGCGTAGGCCACGTCGGGGAAGCGGGTGAATTTGCCTGTGAACCGGCCGTACAGCGATCGCATGGCGTCCGCCGCCCGCCCGTCGACGAACAGTCCGTTGGCCAGGTTCAGGTAATCGTAGCCGGTGGTGCCATGCACGGCCCAGTCGTCGGGCAAGGTCTCGTCGGAGACCAGGATTTTTTCGGCCACCACGTAAAGGCGGTCCGACGTGTGTCTTGGCTCGTCGTCGGTCGCCGCCCCGGATCGGCGCTCGGCCGTGCGCCGGAACTCGTCTTGCAACTGGTCGAAGTACTGCCGGGGATCGAACAGGCCGTCCGGATGGTCGATGCGCAGGCCCGTGACCCAGCCCTCGCCGACGAACTCGAACAAGAGCCGGTGAACCGCCTGAAAGACGCGAGGATCCTCGACGCGGATGGCAGCCAATTCGTTGACATCGAAAAAACGCCGGTAGTTGATCTCGTCGGCGGCGACGCGCCAATGGCAAAGCCGGTAGGCCTGTTCGGCCAGCAGGGCTTCGAGCCGGTCGAAGCTGCGCGGGTCGCCCGCTCGGCCGTTGAACTCCGTGACGGCCTCACCCAACGCTTCGCGCACCGACACGTTGGTTTCCAACAAATCGCAAAGTCGGCGAGGCACGACCTGCCGTTCCAATTGTCGCTGGTGAACTCTTTCGGGGTCCCGTTCGTCAAGCGGCGCGAGGTTGCCCAGCGCGATCACGATACTCTCGAGCTCCATGGCGTGTGGGTCGTCCGGCGGCAGGCGTCCGGCCAGCCGCCTTTGGGCCAGTTCGAGCACTTGGGTCCAACTTTGCGGATTGAGCGGAAAACGATGGTCGTGGTACTCGACGTAGAACCGCCCCGCCGTGAACCGCAAGTGCAGTTCCTGGTTTTCCAGCACTTTGCCGTACTGGTCGCCCAGGAACGGCAACAGCACCTTGTGCTTAAGCGTCCGCTCAGGGGTGTCCCAATCGATGTCGAAGAAGTCGGCATAGGGCGAACTGGGACCGTTCTCCAAGACGTCTTGCCAAAGCCGGTTGTTCGCGTCGCTGATGCCCATGTGGTTGGGGACCACATCCATCAAGATCCCCATCCCGCGCCGCCGCAGGGCTTCGGCAAGCTCCCTGAAGTCGTCGTCGGTCCCAATTTCCGGGTCGATGCTGTCGTGATCCACGACGTCGTAGCCGTGGGCGCTCTGGTCGCACGAGTGGAACAGCGGCGAAACATAGGCGTCGCTGGCTCCCAACTCGTGCAGGTAATCGACCAAGGCGCGAGCGTCCGACAACCGGAACCGGGAGTTGAACTGCAAGCGATAAGTCGCGATCGGCACTCGCACGGGTTGCTGGCGGGAAATCATCGAAGAATCTACTTGTGGGCCGCTTCCTCGTCGCCGCCGGCTTTCTGTAACGTGCGGCCGAGAGTGCGCGCACCCTGCTTGGCTTCGTCCTTCATCTCCTTTCCGAGATCCTCCGACTCCTGCCTGGCCCTTTCCGTGTCGCCGTGGAATTTGTCTTTGTCGATCGTGATGTTCAGTTGCATTTTATGGTCTGTTCGTTCGGTCGCAAACTGGAACCATCCCTGGTAGACGCCCAGAGCTGCCAGGCCGACGAACACCACGACCACTGCGATGACGAAACGTTTCATGGGTTGCTCCTCCCTTTCAAATGGTTTCGATCGGTAATTCCCGCGTCGCAACCCCGGCGACGCACGGGTCCGTATCGCTGATTTCTTTCTTGAAGCGCGCCTCGGCTTTGGATTCCGGGGCCGGCTGCCGCGAGTCGTACACGCGCGCCACGACGACGGTGATGTTGTCGGGACCGCCGAGCTCATTGGCCGCGTCGACGAGTTGATGGCAGGCATCTTCCGAACTGATGCGACGTCCGAGCACCTCGACGATCTGCTCGTCTCGCACCCTCGCCGTCAGCCCGTCGGTGCAAAGCAAGATCGTGTCGCCGATCTTGAGTTCGGCTTTGCGAACCTCCGCATTCAACTCGTGCGAACCGCCGCCCACGCAATTGTGGAGCACGTGGCTCCAGCGTGAATGCTGGGCCTCATTGGGGCTGATGGCTCCGCGCTCGACCAATTGCTGCGCCACCGTATGGTCGGTGGTGATCAGCTCCAGCCGCGAGTCGCGGAACAGGTAGCACCGGCTGTCGCCCGCGTGGACAACATAGAGCCAAGGCCACAAGACGTAGGCCATGGTCAAGGTCGTCCCCATACCTTGGCGTGCGGGGTTGATCAAGGCGGCCGTCTCGATGCTCTTCTGACAAACGTCGAGCGCCGCCTTGAGCTCCTCGACGAGGTCAGTTTCAAGACTCTCCTGGAGCCGAAAGAACCAGGACATCGCGTTAAGCATGTACTGTTCAAGGCTCTCAACGGCGATCGCGCTGGCCTGCTCCCCCGCCGCGTGCCCCCCCATGCCGTCAGCCACCAGCAGGAGTTGGCCTTGCGATCCGCCGAACAGCCGCGTGTGGTCGTCCTGATGGAGGCTCGTTTGGTGAACCAACATCGACTTGTTGAGGTCGGCGACCAGGAACTGGTCTTCGTTCACGCTCCTCGATCGGCCGACGTCCGTCAGTCCGTGACAGTCCATTTTTCCACGCATGACGAAATACCTCCGTCAGGTTTGACTCGAATTGCCCACGGGAAGACCGGACGCCGAGTTATTCCAGCGAATAGGATCCTCCCTGCTTCTCACTGGCCGCAAATGCCGTACCGATCATCGTTCATTTCGTGATAATTCACGTCGCCGATCATCATGGAGCAATTTGCCACGTGGCGACGGTGCTCGGTCGAGTAAGGTATAATTCATGGTGGTCGCTCGCGAACGACCCGCTCGCAATTGAGGTTGTTCGAAACCCAAAAGAACCATCCCCCCATCTGCGTCTTATCCCCTTTTCCCGTCAAGTCGGTCGTTTTCCGCGCAAATAGCTCAAATGCCTGCCGGCTTTACACGGCGGGCGCACCCTGGCTATGTTGAAGCATTGGAATCGTTTGGCGTTGAAACCTGTTTTTTCCCCGTTTCTTCAATAAGGAACCCCTCCCCTTGCCCGGCATCCTGGTCATCGACGACGACCGTGCCGTGGGGCGCGTCTTTCAGGAGGTATTCCAGGACACCGGCGTCGACGTACACGTGGCAGGTTCCGCGGCGGAAGGCCTGCGGATCCTGGCCGAGGAACAGCCAGGGGTCGTGATCCTCGATCTCATACTCCCCGATCAGTCCGGGCTGGAGACGATGGAGAAGATTCTGCGATCGGTCCCCAATGTGCCGGTCATTTGTATCACGGCCGGCGGCACGAGCGATACCGCCATCGAGGCCATGAAACTGGGTGCCTACGATTACCTGCTCAAGCCGCTCGATTACGTCCAGGTCAGGGCCTTGGTGGACCGGGCACTGGATATCCACCGCAGCGCCTTCGTACCGGTTCGCGTTCCCGACCGGCCGAGCGCGGGCGCTACCCCGTCCGACGATTTTATCGGCCGCTGCGCGACCATGCAGGAGGTGTTCAAGGCCATCGGACGGGTGGCGCCCCACGACGTGACGGTATTGGTCCGCGGGGAGAGCGGCACCGGGAAGGAGCTCGTGGCTCGGGCCATTTATCAACACAGTTTGCGGGCCGGCGCGCGCTATCTGGCCGTCAATATCGCTGCCGTTCCCGATACGCTGTTGGAAAGCGAACTGTTCGGCCACGAGAAGGGCTCGTTCACGGGGGCCGACCACAAGCGGATCGGTCGTTTCGAGCAGTGCAACGGCGGCACGCTGTTCCTCGACGAAGTCGGCGACATGTCGCCGGTGGTCCAAGGCAAATTGCTGCGGTTGCTGCAAGAGCAACGCTTCGAGCGCGTGGGCGGGAGCGAAACGATCGAAACCGACGTGCGGGTGATCGCCGCGACCAATCGCGACCTGGATCAAATGGTCGCCGCGGGCGAATTCCGGGAAGACCTGTATTATCGCCTGAACGGCTATACCATCCAACTCCCGCCGCTTCGCGAGCGCGCCGACGACCTGCTCGCCCTGTTGGAGCATTACCTGGCTTGCTTCGCCCGCGAGCTGGGCAAGGACGTGACCGGCATATCGCCGGAGGCGCTTAAACTGTTGCAACGGTTCCCTTGGCCAGGCAACGTCCGCGAGTTGCAAAACGTGCTCCGGCAGGCACTTTTGAACGCGTCCGGTGGGGTGCTGGTGCCGGAGTTCCTGCCGGCCGCGATCCGGGACGAAGGAAATGACGCGCCGGCCAAAAGGCACGATGAGGGTGGCGAATTGGCGGCGTTGGAACATACCATCCAGGATTCGTTGCGCGACGGCGCCACGGGACTTTACGATGCGGTCATGAATCGCATGGAGAAGTACTTGCTGACGCGCGTGCTGGGCCACACGGGCGGCAACCAGTCGGAAGCGGCGAGAATCCTGGGCATTACGCGCAGTTCCCTTCGAAACAAGATTCGGACCGCGCAGCTCGCGATCACGCGCGAGGTGCTCATCGACGATGTCACGGAGGGGTCGGATCAGTAGGGGACGCCCTCTCCCGGCGCGCCGGGATTCGGGGACCGCATGCCAGAAGGTGTGGCGCCCGCGGGTCGGGACGGATGAACGCCGCTGGCAGCCTTTAAATCAGCCTGGTCGCGGCGCAACCAGGTTGCCGTTCCCTCCCCCATCGGATTGGTTGCGTCGGAAGTCCTTGCGGTTGCGCGAGTTGGGCGGCGAACTCTCGCCAGGCACGCGCCTTGCATTACTATCCAATCAAGGGCCGGCGCCCTGGGGGCCAGTGATCCGCAAAGGAGCGTCGGCATTCGGAGGCAAGAATCCAGCAACTAAGGAGAAATCGCCATGAAACGCTTGGCACTTCTGGGCACGCTTTTGGGGGCGCTCATGTTCGTAGGGACCAAACCTGCCGATGCGCAGGTCTTTTACGGGCGACCGGCGCCGGTGCGAAGGGCCGTCCGGGCGGCACTGCCGCCCTACGGTTATTACTATGGACCGAGGTACTACTACGGCCCGCGCTATTACGGCGGCTATTACGGCGGCTTTTACAGGCCCTATGTCGGGCCGTGGGGCGGCTACTATTATTGGTAGCAACGCAAGTGGCCGCGAACTCAACTCCAGGCGATCGGCTGCCGCTGGCGCGCCGACACTCCGGCGCGCCGGCAATCTTGTGAGGCGGCCCCTCCCGCGGTTATACTCTCAGCGGCCTGGAATGAGACTTTTTCGCGTTTCGTAATTGGGTGAGACACGGTCGTAGGGTAGGACAGGACAAGATCGTAGTTGGCTATAGGTAGGAAAAGAGCGGGGACGCCTCGAAAGCGGTTTAGAGTGGAGTTGTTGAATTCCCCCCAAACCCCGTTACAGGAGGTCGTCCCCGTGAGTAAGAGCAAAGCGTATCGTTCGACGGATGTCAAG
>DATLQY010000191.1:0-5782 GCA_035534975.1 Pirellulales bacterium | reverse complement strand
TCCACGCTGCCGTAGGCAGCGTGGAGCCGGACCACGGGAGGGACGGCGGGCTTTGCAGGTTGCGGTGCTAGCCTGGAAAACTGCTTCACCTGCCAGGCAAGCTGGCGAGGGGTCGCTTCAAAAGATGTGTAGAACAACGATCGCGTTGCCCTAGGCTGTGGAATGTGACCCCGTCGGGGTCGACGTGGGCGCAGCCGTCCGCACGCCCCGCGCTCAGCGCCATCTCCTCCCGCCGATGGGCACGGACACCGCAGGGTCAAGATCGTCGGTGTTCAATCTGTGTTCGATCCGTGCCGGATGCCGGTTCAGTGGCGCGTTTTTTTGCGTTTAGCAAGGTCATGTTAGCAACAAACCGATTGGCGAGGTCGGCGGGCATGCGTAGTCCCCGGAGATTTTGAGGCAGCCGCCGCGTGCGTAGCAACGAGATCTTGAAAAAAGGGACGCGATTTGAACGATTTTGAAGCGCATTGAGGGCTATTTGAGTGAAAATGCAAGGCACGAAAGGACCATGGCAACCAACCACTTTTGTGTCATTGCAGTCAACCGAAGCCGACATCTTCAACGAACGTCGGGCGCCAACGACTGCGTGGGGTTTCCCGGCCAGCCGCCGACAAGACCTCACCCCACCTCGTCTTCGTCAGGCTCGGCGCTGAACTCCACCGACTCGTAGATCTCCGCCAACGGCAAGTCGATCTCGATTTCCGGAATCGGCAGGATGGAACCCAGTCCCTGATACACTTCACGGACAAAGCCATGCTCGGTCCGGCGAAAGACGACGACTGCCGGTGCGTCTTGCTCGATCAGGAGATAGACTCCCAGCGAGGGGATCGTCAGATAAGCCTCTTTCTTCTCGCCTTCGTCAATGCGACGAGTGCGGCGCGAGAGGACTTCAACCAGGGCGGCCGGCTCGTCCTGAAAGGAGCCCGTCTGCGGATTCGGCCGGCAAATCACCGACGCGTCGGGGTAGTAAAATCGGACATGGGCGGGCAGGCGGACACGGATCTTCGTGTCCGAGTTGAACGGTCGACAATCTCGGCCGCGCAGGCGGCTTCCCAGAGCGACCAGTGTGTTGGTGGCGATGATGTTGTGCGCGTTGCGCGCCCCGGCCATGGCGTAAACTACGCCACCCAGGTACTCGTGTTTCACCGGCGAGTCCAGCTCGCCAGCAAGGTAATCGTCAACCGATACCAGGTTGAGTTTCTTGGCGGTGCTCACGACACTAGTTTACCCAATTCCCATCTCATTCTCAACGGCGAGTGCGACAGGCGAGCGGATGGCGTGTTCGGACACATCCGGCCACATCGCGTTGGCGTGGCGTGCCAATAGCGCGTTACAATCAGGTGCGATAAGGGGTGTCGCGGCACTGCCCGTGGGCGAAGGAACGATGATGCGTCCAAAGTCTGGAGAGTTCTCACGCTGTCGCCCGCGCGTCTGGACGCTGATCGTCTTGCTTGTCGTTGCGGCGCCGGTCGTGGTCGCCAATTTGAGTCGCGACGAAGTGCCGCCTCAGGCACCACCGGCGCCGAATCTGTCGTTTGGCTGGCCGTTGATCTGGTACGAGTGCGAATTTACACGGGCGTCAACCGGCGCCGCGGACCCTTCGCGCATGGATCCCGATCTCGTGCAATGGAGCAGGCCTCGGTTGGCCGGCAATGTGGCGATGTGGTGCGTGATGTTGGCCGTAGAGGGGGTCGCCGTTACGGCGATCGAATCCCGGAATCGTCATCGACGGCGAAACCGACGTCTTCAACGAACGTCGGAAGTCAAAGACTGCGTGGGTCCCGCGAAATGGTCTCGACCCATGGGTCTATCATAACTTTTATAGGTGGTAGCGGGCACGAATTCCAACACGCCATCCATGCTATCTGCGTTATCATAGTCATCCGTGGTTCCGTTGGGTCTATTCTTGTGCGGTTCCCGCGTTACTTGTGGGCGGCGCTACGGCACTGCAACGATCCCTCGCCCTTCGACGACCCGCACGATCTGGTCGGCCGGCACGTCGCGCAACGCTTCGACACGGCCCGAGGACCAGCGGATGGTGACGGTTTCCAACGCGGTCAGCTTACCAAGGCCGAAGTGAATCCGCGGGTCGCTCGACGACAGATAGCTCGAGGCGGGCGAGACCTCGCCGATCCAGCTCGCGCCCTGCGCCTGCGCCGTGACACGGGCGCCGTAGGCGAACCTGTTCGGACCTGACCCGCGGAGGTCGAACTTGACCCAATGGTTTGCAGTACGCGAACGGTTCTCGAACAAAAGCGGCGCGCCTTCGAGGTCGACGATCAGCACGTCGATACGCCCGTCGTTGTCGAAGTCGGCCGTGGCCGAACCGCGACCGACGATCGGCCTGGCCAACGCCGGATCGAGCTCAGGCACGAGGTCGACGAAGCGGCGCCCCTGCTCACCGCGAAGCCCGCCGGCAGAAACACTTCGCAAGAGCATCGTCGGCTGCCGCAACGTCTCGCCTGCCTGGATTTCTCCCGCGTTATCGTAGACGTGGCCGTTGGCGTAACAAATGTCGGGCCAACTGTCGTTGTCGAAGTCGAGCCACTTGGCCCCGAAACCGAGCCGCTCGCGGGTCGCCGGCGCAATGCCGGTTTGATTGGCGAGCTCCTCGAAGCTGTGCAAGGTCGTGCCGTCGCCCTTTTCGTGGGCCTGGTGCCGGTAAAGGGCAAAGCAGTTCTTCTGAAAGTCGGTGACGGTCAAGTCGAGCAGGCCGTCGCGATCGAAATCGGCCCAATCGGCCCCCATGGCCGACATGGGTATCCAACCAGGGCCCACGGTTACGCCCGTCTCGACGGCAATGTTCTTGAATCGCATGCCGCCCAGGTTGCGCATAAAATCGGCGCGCGTGCCGTCGTTGCCGATGTAAAAATCGGGCAGGTTGTCATTGTCGACGTCGGTGAACGCGAGCACCAGCGCCACGCCGTTGGTATCGTTCATCGCGGCCGACTCGGGGACCAACTCGAACGTGTTTTGGCCGGTGTTTCGCCAGATTTCACCCTTTTCCGCCGGGTAGACCTGGGGCGGACAAGCGGAGCGCACGCCCGGTACGAGCTCACAGTATTGCGGCCAGTTCGGTCCGAAAACGACGAAATTCAAGATCACCAGGTCGAGCCGCCCATCGCCGTCGAGGTCCATGAAGCCCGCACTGGAGCCCCAATGCCGGTGGTTGGCCGGGTCGAGCCCCGTCTGAGCCGTCACGTCGCAGAACGCACCGCCGCCGTCGTTTCGGAACAGCGCCAGCCGATGAAATCCCGCGAGCAGCAGGTCGAGCCAGCCATCGCCGTCGTAATCGCCGACGGCCACGCCGGTCCAGTCGGCGTCTTCGTGCCGACGGTGCTTGCGGCGCTTTCGCGGGCTTTCGTGGGCACCGAGGGCCAGCCTGGTGCCATCGGCCATGGCCGGCCAGAGTCCCGCCGCCCGATCGCCCTGGGCCGCGATCAGGCCCGAGCTGGCGGTCACGTTCTCGAAGTTGCCGCCGCCAGTGTTGCGATAGAGCACGGGGTGCGGATCGGCGACCAGCAACACGTCTTGCAGTCCGTCGTTGTCGTAGTCGAACGCGGCGCAGCCGCAGCCGAAGGTCTCGGGCAAACGCATCGGCCGCGGTTGCCGCGGCCAGACGTGCCGCAAGCCGCGCTCGCCAGCCACCTCGGCGAATTCGACGCCGCCGGTTTCGATCGCCGGCGTGGGTGGAGTTAGGGAGATGACTTCCGCGGTGACCCGTGGCAAGCCAACCGAGCTCCGGCGATCGTCGGCGGACTGGATGGCCCTGGTCAGGCCGACGCAGGCAGCCAACATGAGGCACCCGGCAACGAACAAGGCGCCGCGCAGCCCGCCGCCGGAAATGCCGTTCCGCCCTCGGAGACGGCGATGCCGTTGCGGTACGGCGTCAGTGGGCACTCTTCTGCCGCGGTTCGACTGAAGCATAGACGGCATCCGGCGTGTCCAATGGCACAAGGTGGCGAGTAGTGTCGCGTTTCGGTCCGAGAAAGGGCATTTCACCCGCGCCCACCAACGGCAAGGGAACCTCTTGGGGGGAGGCAGGCGGGAGCCATTTTACCAGATTCGCTAATCGAGACCACCGGCGTCAGTTTTCGAACACCCCCATGGGCAGCGTCGGATCGCCGAAGAGCATGAACTTCATCCCCTGGAAAAAGATGCTGGCCGGATACCAATCGTTGTTGGGAGCAAGCTTCGCGAGGTGCTCGTGATCGTAGTAGAAGTCGACGGCGCCCGCCCAGCAATCACCGAGACGCGAGTCGGGGTGCTCGGCAAGGGATGTGGAAAAGCCGTCGAGCAATGTTAGCCCGCACGGTTGGCTGCCGGTGTTGCAACCGATGTAGGCGACCGCACCGGTTGGTCCTCGCCGCAGCAGTTGCTCGCCAAGCCCCGTCGGGTTGAACCTGCCCTTCTGGTAGGGAGAGGGAGGTGGCGGCGGAGCGTCGAACACTTCGCCGAAGTTGGTTCCCTCATGTTCCTTGCCGTCGATGTCCAGGTACGGTTCGTACGGCGGAAGGGTCGCCAGCCGGGCAGTCGAGCAGCCGGCGGAAATCATCACAGGCAAGCGGTCAGTGTTGTGCAGATGCTCCAGGGAGCCAATCGAAAAGCACTGTTCCCAGGCGTCGTCTTGACCATGACCGGCATGAAATACAAGGCGTTGGCCCTGGTCGAGCAATTCGAGCAGTTGCGGCTCATTCGGCGGCGGCGTTTTGTCGTTGCGCCGTCGGTCGGCAAAGTAACGCTTTTCCGCCGTCCAACCCGCGGGAAGTCGCCCGGCGAGCCGATCCATCACGCCACGGCTATCCACCCATCCTCCGACGGCGAACAAAATTGCCGCATTCAGACCGGCCCGTTTTCCGTCGCGCAATCCGTCCTCGTAGGCGATCGTTTTGGCGGCGACGGTGTGGACCTCTTCGGGCCCGCTAACGGGCCAGCGCCCGACCGCGATGTCGGGCCGGTAATCGACCTGATCGAAGTTGATCGGGTCGGATTTGTTCTTTTCGCCCCGGACTTCACCGAAGTAGGCGGCGTGGAATCCATCCTTTTGCGCGTTCCAGTCGTCGAATGTGCCGTCCGCTCGTGCGAGGTCGCTGTAGTACAGATCGCTCGGATAAAACGCGTAATCGAACGCCGCCGGTGTCGCGCGGTCGAGCACCATGTACCGCACCGGAAACAGGTCGGCGTCGCCGACGAGCAGCGCGTAGCCCAGGCCGTGGTTCTCCCATTGCCCGAATAGAAACCGTTTGACACGCTCTGAATCGTCCGAACCCTCCGTCTCGCGAAGGACGTTTTCAAGTGAAACGAGCTCTGTCGGCAGTTGCTTTTGCTTGTGCTTCCGGTACTGACCTAATGCCTCGTGAAAGACATCGGGGGCGATGACGATGAGTTTCTTGACCGGAGCCGGCGGGGACTTCGCCGCGACCCCCTCGGGCTCTTGCGCGAATAACGAAGCGGGCAGGCAGAATGCCGCAAGGAGCACGCTGGCGTGGACCACGCTGAAATGCGATTCATGCCGCACCAAGGTAATTCCTCCGTCTGCGAAACGGCCTAGCCCAACCTCGCCGGCGCGCAAGCGCCTCCCTCCCCTTCTCGATCCTCCCAACCTGCGCTACCAGTTTCTTGGCGGCCACCAGGTTGTCGATCGAGAGCGAGGCCGTCGAAACATCCTGGGGCCTGCTCTTCCGATTGGCCTTCAGGTACTAATAGGAACTCAAGGTCGTAGTCCAGTTCTTGATGCCGACCGCCCGTGCCAGACGATGGGACTCTTTCCTTCGGAAATCAT
>DATLQY010000190.1:0-8796 GCA_035534975.1 Pirellulales bacterium | reverse complement strand
TCATCCTTCTGCCTTCATCCCCGTATCTCCTCCTCATCCCCCCATCCCCTTTTAAATGAGGTCCCCATTCGTGTCAAACGATCCCCTTCCCATGAACCACATCGACCTCTTCCGCGAGCGGCTCGATTCCGGTCGGCTTTGCCTTGGTCCAGCGATCACATTCAGCGATCCGGCCGTGACCGAGGCGCTGGCGCCCAGCGTCGATTTCGTTTGGATCGACCTTGAGCACAATCCGACCAGCCTGGAATCGCTCGCGGCGCACCTGATTGCGGCCCGCGCGGGAGGGGTTCCGGCGCTGGTGCGGGTCCCCTCGTCCGACGTGGCCTGGATCAAGCGGGTGCTCGACACGGGGGCCGAGGCGGTGATCGTGCCGCAGATCCACTCGGCCGACGAGGTACGGCAAGTCGTATCGGCCTGCCGCTACCCGCCGCGGGGTACGCGCGGCTTCGGCCCGCGCCGGGCGGCGGATTACGGTCGCCGGAATGCCGCCGAATATGTCGCCGAAGCGAACGTTCGGGTGTTTGTCGCGATCCAGATCGAGACCGCGGAAGCGTTTCGCGATCTCGACGCGATCCTGGCTGTGCCGGGCTATGACTCGATCGTGATCGGCCCCTACGACCTTTCCGGAGCGATGGGCATGCTCGGCCAGGTCCATCACCCCACGGTGGTTGAAGCGGTCGGCTCAATTGCCGCCAAAGCCCGTGCGGCCGGCCGCTACGTGGGGATCGGCATGGCGCCGGATGAGGAACATGCTTTGCGAGCCGCGCGGCAGGGCGTGCAATGGGTGCAGTGCGGATGCGATTTTGGATACATGATCGAGTTCGCCGACGGATTGTACGGGCGAATCCGCGAACGACTTTGATTCAGCGAGTTACAGATCCTTCCATTTCTGCAGCCGGCATTGCTCAAGATTCTCTCGCAACGGTTCTTTCGATTGCGTGCCTTGTTCGCCGATGGCCCGCAGCCAGTCGTCGACGAGTTGGCCCGCTTCATCGAACGGGCTGGCGACGGTCGGCCTGGCGCGCGGATCCTGGACATCGGTCGCCCACTCGACGAATTTCGCTGTCTTGGCGCGCGTTTCCGTAAGCATGTCGTTGATTCGCTGCGTGTCGGCGGCATCGGCATCGCGTAGCAGGGCCGTTTCCAGGAAGTCGATGCAACGATCGGCCGTGGTCCGGGCATGATCGTAAAGTTTCTCTCCTTCTTCGAGCCGAATGAGTCGCCCGATCCGCGGCTTCGAAACCTGCTTTGCCGCCGTCGCTTGGGCTTCGCACAACGACTTCGCTTCGCTGAGCGCGCCCACCAGATTCGGGAGGCTCGGGGCGTCGGCGGCATTCGAACGACGAGTGGCGCCACGGGCGCGATTCGGCTCCTGCCTCGCAGGCGCGCTGTCGGCGCGTGCGACAGCGGGGGTCGCGAATACAGGGACAAGTTCTCCAGCGAGGGGCGCCGTATCCGTCGCCGAGGCGGTGACTGCGGCCGGAGTGGTGCTAGCGGCCGGAGTGGTGCCAGGTGCGGAAGCGGTGCTAGCGGCGGGCGAGCCTGGGCTGGCAGTATGCTTCTGGCACCCGATCGGGGCCCCGATGAGAACGAGCGTCAATAACTCCGGGAATCCAACGGCAATGGGGCATCCGAACCTGTTTTTCGCGATTTTCATGCAAGCGTCCTTTCCGTTACGTCCGTGACGGCCGGAAAGAGTAACCGCGAGCCCGATCGGACTGCAATAGCGATCAACGTCGTTTTCAATAGAGCGCAATCGCCCGTCCCGGTCCGCCGTGGCAGCCGCGGATTTTGACCGGGGCGAAAATGAAATAGGCTTCTTCGGGCAGCTTGCCGACTCCTTTCAGGAACTCGACGGCCACCATGCCTTTGCTTCCCAGTGCCCAATAGGTCGTCATCGCACGCTCGGGATCGCACCCGCCCAATGTCGGACCGTCGGTCGCCACGCAGCGAATGCCCTTCTCGGCCAGGTAGACGACGGCCTCGGGACCAAGGGCCGGCCACCCCTCGCGCTTGCCGGCCAGGGGATCGGCCATGAAGGCCGTTCCCTCCGGCAATGATTTGAAATAAGTGTCGGTGTAGCCGCTGTGGAAGACGACGATCTCGCCCGGCTTGAGCTCACCGTGCTCCTCCTCGTACCGCTTGAGATCGGCGACGGTGATTTCAGGCGACCGCGGCCAATTTTTTCGCTCGGTCGTCCCGATGCGATGTTTGACGTCGACCACACGGGCCCAACCGCATGCCTGCGAAAGTGGCACTTTTTCGGTCGTGACGTCGCTCGTGCCGCGCCGCCCGAATTTTTTCTCGAACCTGGTCAGCCAGGCACGCACGTCGGGCGCGTAGTTCGCGTCGTCGAATTCTTTGGGCGGTAAGGCGTACGCCGGGGGGACTAAATGGGTCCCGGCGTGCGAGTCGATGATGTGGGTCACATGGTAGGTCCCCAGATTCGCGGCGAAGAACAGCGGGACCGTCAAATAGGGCTGACGGTGGTTGCCCACGCCCGGCCCCGGCCACGTCACGGGAAACTCGGTGGAAAGGACCACCGAGAGATCAACGACTCTCTGCTCGCGGGCCGAGTCGATCAGCCGCCTGGCCAACGGATCGCCCACGACGGCCAGGCACCGGCACTCGCTATAGAGGCCGTCCGCGTGCTTGGGTCCGAGCATGCAGTAAAAGGCCCCGGTGGTCGGCAGCTTATCCAGGTCGGTAGCGCTTTCCGTCCAAACCATCCCGTACTTCAATCCGGCAAAATGCGTCGGCTCGGCCAAATCGGGAATCGGCCCCATGCTGGGACTGTCGGTGCCCAAGGTCATGACCTTCCGGCTCGCGAGGTACTCCATGCAGCCTGGGTCGGGGTCGGGCCACGCGGGCGTTTTGACCTCGAGCGGTTCGGCCAGGAACCGGCGCCCCTCGGGCAGCGGCTGGTAGTACTTGTTCGTGTAGCCGCTGAAGAAAAGAACGGCGTCGCCCGGGCGAAGCGGCCGGTGTTCTTTTTCCCACGCGATGACGCGATCTTTCTTGATCAGTTCGCTGCGGCCGAGAGTTTTCGAATCGACCAGATCCTGGCAATCGATCACGCAGGCCTCGCCGCAGAACTGCCAGGCCGGCACTTTGTCGGTGAACATCCTGCCGTGGGGCCCGGCATTGGGCAGATTCGTTTCCGGCGATGGAACGGAGTGAGGGGGAACGTCGAGCTGCGTGCCGGTGTTCCCGTCGATGACCAGCACGTCGCCGTTCACGCCGCTGAGTGGACCGATTTTCAAGTATTGGTTCATCAAGAACGGCGGCCAGCCCGCCGGCCAGTTGCACGGGTACTCGGGCGCCACCATCAACGAAAGATCGACCACCTCCGCGGCGGCCTCTTCGGCGGTGAGACACGCTGGGCACGGCCCCACGCAAACAAGAACCAACGCCCAGCCGAGAGCCGGCGCGATTCGCCGATTGACCTGAGTTTGAGTCAACCTGTGCCGTTTCGTCAACAAGACGCACCTCCCGCGTGCAAAGACCGCATTTCCGTCACCGCCAGACCGTCAATCGTGCAATGCGGCCCGGCGCACGTCAATGCCCCTGATTTGACAGCACGCGGCCGAATCCCGATGATGAAGCCCGAAACGCCATGGAAATCATCGACGGCTATACCCACTGCGGAACATCGAAGTACGAACCGATCGAACGCGCGCGCGAGGTGATGGCGGCCGCGGGCGTTCGCCGGGCCGTGTTGGTGCAGCACCTTGGCGAGTTCGACAACTCTTATCTCGGTCGCATCGCGTCCGCCGATCCGGAGCACTTCGCCGCCGTCTGCCTGGTCAATCACGAATCGGCCGATTGTGGCGAAACGTTACGCCGCTGGGCGGCAACCGGTGGGTTCAAAGGAATTCGGCTCACGATCGACGTTTTTTCCGCCAAGCCGGAACTGGCCGCGACCGCCGTCGAGTTGGGCTTGATCATCGTGCTCTTTGCGCCGCGTGGCGTCGCCGGAGCGCTCGGGCCGCTGGCAAGCTTCCTCGACCGGCACTCGCAAGCTCGGCTGGTGGTCACGCACATGGGTAATCCCGATATGACGAATTTGGCGCGCGTCGCAAGTTCGGACGACGTGTTCCATCTGGCCGACTACCCGAACGTCTACTTTCAGATCTCAGGTATGGGAATGTTCATTGCCTGGCCGCACGAGCCACTCTATGCGTTGATCGAGCGAGCCTTCGAGCGGTTTGGCGCCCCGCGGCTCTATTGGGGTTCAAACTTCCCGGTGGTTGGGGGCCAGTCCGACTACCAAAGCGATCTGGCCCTCGTGCTCGATCACAAGCTGCCTGTGCCGGAGGCGGCAGTTCCAGCGATCGCGGGTTCAAACGCCAAACGCCTTTGGTTTCCTGGGATTCCATAACGCCGCGTTTGACTCGGCGGTAGTATCGTCTTAAGTGGAGTCTTCGAGTAGCATAGAACATGGGATTCGGAGAGTAAAATATGGCCGATTTGGCAACCGCACCGTTCGGATGGGAAAGGACGGCCCTGGCCGTGGAGAAAGTCAAAGAGCGGCTGCGGCGGGCGACTGCGGCCCTCGGACAGGCGGGAGTGCCTTATGCGGTCGTCGGCGGCAACGCCGTTGCCGAGTGGGTCGGCCGCGCAGACGAGGCGGCCGTTCGCTACACCCAGGACGTCGATATCCTGATTCGCCGCACGGATTTCGAGGCCGCGAAAGCCGCAATGGCAACGGCCGGTTTCGTACATTGCCAGACGTTGGACGTCGACATGTTCCTTGACGGCCCCCACGGTCGACCCAGAGACGCGGTCCACCTTCTCTTTGCGGGTGAGAAGGTGCGGCCGAATGATGCGACACCGAGTCCGGACGTCGCTCAGTCCGAGCTGGGGGCGCAGTTCCAGGTGGTGTCGATGGAAGCGCTGGTGGTCATGAAGCTCAACGCGTTCCGACTCAAAGACCGAGTTCACCTGTTGGATATGATCGGCGTCGGATTGTTGGACCAGACCTGGCCGGCGCGACTTCCGCCCGAGTTGGCCCAGCGCTTGCAACAACTCCTGGACAATCCGGACGGATAAGCTCAGGCCGCCGCGGCGACGGCCAATTCCTGGGACACGGCTTCGATCTGGGCGGCGCCGATCGTCCGCTGCTCGTCGGCATAGCCGATGAGCAAGGCCAGGTCGCAGAGGCGATTGATCCGGCGGGGGACGCCGCGCGTGAGATGAAACAGGGTTTCCACGGCGTCGGGCTCGAAAATCGTCCGCGTGGCCCCGGCGGTGTTCAGCCGGTGCGCGACGTAACTGGCCGTTTCTTCGAGCGTCAGCGGCCGCAGCAGGCATTTGGCCCCGAGCCGCTCGTCGAGTTGCGGCATCCGCTCAAGGACGCAAAGCAAGTTCGGTTGCCCCACCAGAAGCAGGGTCAGCGCAGGCCGGCCGCCGGACTCGAAATTCAATAATAGCCGCAGCATCTCGAACGTGCGGCCGTGTTCGAGCAACTGCGCATCGTCGATGGCGACGACGATGTGCCGCCCGGCCGAGGCCGTCTCGTCGAGCTTGCGGCGGATGCGCCCCACGCTCTCGGCGACCGGCGGCACGACGCCCGCGGCGCTAGCGGCGCCCAGCTCGGCGGCCAGGTAGGCCAACAGGTCGCCAGCCGGCATTTGCGGAAACACGAGATGCACCAGCGGCTGGAACCGCGCGGGCAACTGCTCGGCCAGCAGCCGCACGAGCAGCGTCTTACCGGTCCCGAAGCCGCCGCACAACAGTGCCGCCCCACGCTGGTTTTCGATCGCGTAGCGAAGCTTCAGGAGCGTCCCCTGATGGGCCTCGGCCGGATAATAAGTCCGAGGATCGACGCCACACTCGAAGGGTTTTTCCCGCAGCTTCCAATACGCTTCGTACATGGTTGGCTCACGTGAAGTTTTCGACGAGGTGCCAACGACGAACGCCGGCCTGAGCGAGTCGCCGTACCAGAGAATCACTTTCGAGCGGCGTGCGCCGCGCGTCGCGTACGACCACCGCGGCGTCGAGCACCGCCTGGGTCCCCAGGAGTCTGTCGGCGACAGGGCCGGCCCCGGCGGCCATGGGTCCGGCGTCGAAACAAACACAATCGAACTGCCGCAAGAGCGCATCAGGTTGTGAAGCCGGTTGGACGCCGGCGAGTTGCAGGTGCCCTGCAGCCACCGGACCGCGCAGCGCCAAGAGAGCAGTGCCATCTATGGTTTCCACGACGGCCTGGTCCAGTGAAACTTTGCCGGATAAGACGTCGTCCCAGCCGGCGGCGACGGACACGCCCGAGCGTTCGGCTAGTTGCGGCCGCTGGCAATCGGCGTCGACCAGGAGCGCTTTTCGCCCCTGATTCGACCAGTGACGCGCCAAGGCCAACAAGAGCGTCGTGCGTCCCTCGCCACGGCGAAAGCCCGTAATGAGCAGTGCTTTAGGCCCAAGCAGACTGAAATCCACTAATTCGGCGGCCAGCGCGGCCAGCCGAGTACCAGCCGTCGCGAGCAGGGATTCGCACGTTTCCGGCCAAGCGATCGACTGGCGCGTGCGAATGGGTGGCGTTTCAACCACCGCCGGAAATGCGACGTGCGGCGCCGGCGCCGCCGAATTGCTTTGGTAGGCCTTGATGAAAGCCCGATTGAGCGTGCTCATGGCTGGCTGGCGCCCTGGGGCGTGGCAAAGCTGCTTTCACTGATCGGTTCGATTTCTTGGAGCGTCGCGCCCATCGAGTCGGGCTGACCCGCTTCGGGACCGGCCGTACCATCGTAACGCGCCGCGTCGCCGCGTTCCGCGACGCGGACGACCGATGCTGGTTGAAGTCCAGGGGAAGAACCGTGCGAATCCAACGCGGTGGAATGCGCCGGTTCCGGTTCAGTTTCGGCGGGCGGCAGCGGCACCACAATCCGCGCCGGTGGGTCCGCCGCGTGTTGCGCAAGATTCGACTGCGATGCGTTGTCGGCGGATTGTGTCGTAGCGGTAGAATTCGATCCAGCCGGCGTATGGCAAACCCAGGTCACGAGAATCACCAGCGTCAGGCCAGCGACGCAGCCCAGCCAGATCTTCGGCCGCATCAATACGGCGTGATATTCCAATAATCGGGCGCAAATACGGTGGAACGGGTCATCGTCCAAAATACTCTCGGCCGACGACGGGGGCGCGGCTGAGATCACTTCCGGGATGGGTTTGTTCGTGTTGTCTTTTTCGGTAGCAAGGCTCACCTGTGGAATCATGGCCGGCGGCGCGGCGTTCGCTTCCAAAATCGCCCCGCGGGCAGGCCGCTTGGCGCTTAAGTCGGGTAGACGGACCACCGATTGGGGTCCCGAACCCGCCGCTAAGCTCTGACGGCCGATTTCCTCAAGGTAGGATGCCGTATGCATGGTCGCTTCCTGGACACGACGATTCGCTCGATCAAGAGAGACAATCGGCTCCGAACAGGTAAAACTTGAGGGTTTTTCCGATCATGCCAAAGGCGCGGTCCGTGCGGCCTTTCCAGCGAATTGACCACTTTGGGCTCAATCGCTAAAATCCAAGTCTCCGGCAGTTCCCGACTTAAGGTTTGTCGCCAAGGCCGTCGTGATGTCCGCCGATGGCGGACCCCGCATCTTGAATTTCCCCATGAGTACCAGCGATCACACACCGTGCCCATCGTTCGTGGCCTTGTTGTTTTTCCTCGGCGTCATTTTCGGACCCGCCGGCAGACTGCGAGCCGATGATCCGGCGGAGCTGCTGCTGTTGTTCGAGGATGATTTCGAAAAAGGCTCCGGCCGCTGGCAAGCGACCGACGCCAAGGCGTGGAAGGTCGTCGAGTCTGAAAGCAAACGGGTATACAGCCTGTTCCAACAGAGCAAGTACGAGCCACCGCACCGCAGCCCGCTCAACTTCAGTCTCGTGAGGGAAGTGAACGTGGGCGACTTCGCGTTGGAAACCCGCCTACGGAGCACCGTCAAGGATTACGCACACCGCGATCTGTGTTTGATCTTCGGTTACCAGGATCCCGCTCACTTCTACTACGTCCACCTCGGCAAGCAGACCGACGACCACGCGAACCAGGTCTTCATCGTCAACGACGCTCCGCGAGTGAAGATCTCGACTAAGACTTCGGCGGGCACGAACTGGGACGACGCCTGGCACGAGGTGAAAATCGTCCGCCGCACCGCGGAAGGGACGATCAGGGTCTACTTCGACGATCTGGAGACGCCCGTCATGACAGCCACCGACAAGACATTCACCTGGGGCCAGGTCGGCGTCGGTTCGTTCGACGACACGGGCGATTTCGACGATGTGAAGCTGAACGGCGTCCAGGTCGAGAGGCCGGGCAAGTGACGTTTCATTGATCCTGCAAACCACCGAATGGACACCGATCTCTCAGTTTGGGGTTTGGCCTGTCCTGCGCGGGGGTTCGCGGCGCGGGTACGGGCGATCGGACAAGTATTTCTTGATCTCTTCGTATGAGAACATGCCCGCCCTTGTTGCGCGCCCCGTAGCGGGCACAGACAATGGCCTGACTCGGAATGAGAGCAACTTCGCGCCGCCGACGACGACACTCAGGTTTTGTGGTTGGTTCATACGTTGGGCTCCTGTGTCATAATGATTCGACGTTCCGCGACAAATTGGCCAGCGACAAAAATTTGCACGGCATACTCGCCGGGCGATGCGGTAACTCCAGCGGCTTTTCCGGCATCTGCATGATCCTTTGCCAGCTAGTTGCCAGGATACGTTGTCAATCGGATCCTCACCTTGCCGCCTCGCCCGCCGCGGCCTGATGGCGTCCCTTCGACAAGATCGCGGTTCCCGCCGCGTCGCAGACGCGCAACTGAAAGC
>DATLQY010000189.1:0-8038 GCA_035534975.1 Pirellulales bacterium | reverse complement strand
AGTCGGGATCTGGCACGCCGAGTCCCGCAAATGTTTCGGTGGCATGCGGGTGGGACAGATCGTCCGCCGTGGCTTGGAATTCATTCCGAGGCCGTCAATGTGTCTCTGGAACCCAGGCGCTCGGAGTGAATTCGGAGCGATGGCGAGCTCGCACCTGGCACGGACTGTAAACCTTTACGCGGCAAGCGCTTCGCACCAGAAGACACGGCGTCCGAGGCATCACGCCGCCGACACGTGACCTCCGTCATTCGCGGGGCGCGGAAGTCTTTGTAACACCCCGCGCGTATAGGTAGGTGGAGGGACTAACCTGGGTTCCCATATTCGACTTTCGCCTTTACGACCCTCTTCAGACTTTTGGGTCGTATTGGGGAGTGCATTGTGAATGGAACACTACAGGAAAGCGAGGGCCTTCGAGTACTGACGTGACCGTCATATACCGAGTTGGCGCGAGTTTAACTGACCATTTCTGCGTGCTTTCGCTAAAGGGAAACGTCGAGCCGGATTTCGATTGGGACCAAGACGAGGTGTGGTTCACTGGCGGCAAGAGCGACTTCGCAACGGTCCACTTCCGGCCGGTTCACATGCCCAATCTTCGCCTGCTGTCCGCGTTTTCCAGTCACGCGGCCTTTGAGGTAACGATTGCCAGTGCATCGTCGTTACAAGTGCATTTTCATGCTGACCGCTGGAAAAACGACCGCGGAGAGTTCAGTATTGTCGTAAGTACGGACAATGACAAGTTACCGACGTGCCGTCTTCCGGTGCGCGTCGCTTCACCCAAGTAAAGCAGTTTCGGCTTCTGGCTTCGCTCGCAACCGTGTGCGAAGTAGTTTTATATCACCCCTGTTTCAGATTGGAGAGGAGACTCTTATGCACGCAACAGCTCATCGATTCCTAGTGCGACTCGCGACGTTTGGAGCGATCATCGCGGTATGTGGACTTGAGTACTCAATTGCCCAGAGACTCTGTCCAAACCAGGGACCGTTTAACACCGCGTGCTTGGCGGTGGCCGCAGTCTGCACCGCAGGACCTAGTTGCACCTCAACAATTCAACAGGTAACTGCCAATGGCGCTTTTGGGTGCCAACTGTCGCCCAAAAACCAGTGCCTCCCCGGAAACAACACGCAATTCGCACCTTGCTACACCCAGTGCAACTGTATGGCCGTTGGTCTGACGTGCGTGCCTAATCCTATGACTTGCCAGGCTTTTGCCAAGGTAATCAATATCGCCGTAGCCTGCCCGCCGGGCAGTTGAACACGAGCCACTGTCTGCCGCCGCGTAACATGGGCGTCGGCGGCGGCACGGCCGTGGTGCTTCAATGATGTGGGAATCGGCTTGCGAGGCAAAACCGTCGATCGATGGCGTGCGCGTAACAACGATTCTTTTGAGGCATGCGCGTCTTTATGGAATGCATCGTAACCCATGATATTCTTGAGCCAAAGGAGCGACGACGACCATGATTCGTATATTTTGCTGCGGAGCGTTGTTTCAGTTTCTCTCACTCGCCAACGGCGCGACGCCGTGGACTGCGGAAGAGCTTCAAGATAGGGCCTTGAGCGCCCGGCGCTCGATAAAAAGTGGCGTCATCGAAGTTGCAGCGCACTCTCGCGATTCCGGCACAGTAATCGATTGGTCGCGAGTCATTTATTTCGACGGATCAAAGCTTCGTGGCGATTTAACGAAGTCTTATTCGCTTCGCCCGACGCACGCCGCATCGGATACGTACACCGAGGTGAGCTGCTTTGGGTGTTATGCCGACGACATGCATGTATGGTACACAGACATGGTGACTAGCGAGGGCGGGCGGTTTGTCATCAGCGTAACCGACCCAGATTCAGTCAGCAGCGGGTTTTCGTCTGTTCCAGATCCACGTTGGATCGGTTTTCTAGCGATGGACATCTTAATGATGCAGAGTTTCCACCTCGATTTCGTCGTCGGGAGCGAAAGCGGACGCACCGCTAAAGTTGAGAACGAGACATTGAATGGGGTTGAAACATGTCGGCTCGAGTTTCTGATGCCTGATAAGAGTATGGCGCGGGTGTGGCTCGCTCCGGCGATGGACTTCAGTGTTGTGCGTAATCAATTCGAGTTTAATGCGTACGGTGTCAACACGGTTGATACCGTTAATGTAGCGATGCAGAAGCATGCGGAGTCGGGACTCTTTTTCCCCAAGTCGGCGCGGTACGAGAGGCACGAGACCAGAGACGGTGAAACTTCTGTTACTCGCGAAGAGGATTTGACGGTTCGGGTCCGCCAGCTTAACGAGCGAGTTGACGCCGAGGTATTTTCCGTCAAGGGCATCGAAATATTAAAGCCAGGAACGACCATGCAGTGGGTATCGATGCGGCCCCCTCCGGCCAGCGGTCAGGTTGAATGGGATGGCGAGCGCTTTAGCCAAGTGGTGGTGGACGTTGGTGGCCCCCTTGCAACTGGCAGTGGGGCGCGCAAGTTCTTTTATATCAACGCGGCAATAATATCGGCGATCGTCGCGTTGGTAGCATTGAGACGCTATTATCGTGGCCGCGCATCCTTGGGATCGGCTTCAGAGTAGATTGTTCGCGTTGATCACGAGTTTTTAGCCAATGGCCACAGCCAGCAGCCGAGTGGATTACGTCGGTGCGCAAGAGGACAGCAGCACGCACTGCGAGTCGTTGCTAACGCATACTGTCAGCATGAGCGAGTCGTGCGACCCAATGCTCTGCACAAGTAGCGCGGTCTGGTTTCTTCCGCTAGCAACCATTTTCGGCCACTACCTCCGAAGTGCACCGTTGGCACATGCTCTCTTCAGATCCGCAGAGTGCCGCCATCTGGCGTCATTGAAGCTCAAGCGACCCGTGCTTGATCTCGGCTGTGGCATGGGTGAATTCGCCAGCCACGCGGTGGGCGCTCGGCTCGACGTCGGAGTTGATTGTCTAGCCGCGCCGCTAAGCACGGCGCGGACACTCGGGCGATTCCGTTCCGTCGTCCAGGCCGACGCCGCACGATTGCCCGTCGCCGGCGAGAGCTTCGCCAGCGTGATCGCGGTTAGCGTGTGCGAACATTTTGCCAAGCCAGTCGCTTCGCTCGCGGAAGCGTATCGGGTCCTAAACCCGGGCGGACAGTTCGTAGCCACGATCGTCCTTGCCGACGTCCATGAGCACCTGTATTACCCGCGGCTACTGCGGCGATTACGACTTGGCTGGCTAGCGAGTCGCTACTTACAGCTCCACGATTTGGTTTTCCGGCACCACGTGCTGGAATCGCGCGAATGGTGGGAAGCGCGGCTGACCGAAGTGGGCTTTAACGTCGTGTTCAGCCGGAAGATTATTGCGCCGCGCCTGGCGGGGCGGATCGACTGCTGGCTCGCGACGGCGTGGCCCTACCGCCTCTGGCGGCCATTCGGCACACTGCGCGTTTGGCGGCCCAAGTGGTTTGAGCGGTGGTGCTGGAGCATGTTGCAGCGGCTTGATATGGACGAAGAAGAGGGGGCAGTCTTGTTCGTCGTGGCGCAAAAGCGGTGACGGGGAGGTCAAAGATGCGGACTTCAAGTCGCACGGCGCGAGGTGCCGTCGAGCGCGGCCGTCCGAACTCACGTGGGTTGTGTCGCGCCGCGGCGTTTACGCTCATGGAGGTGTTGGTGGTCATCTCCATCATTGGCATGTTGATGGCCCTGCTGCTTCCCGCCGTGCAGGCGGCGCGCGAGTCGTCCCGGCGCATGTCGTGCCAGAATAACCTCAAGCAACTCTCCCTGGCCGTTGACGAATTCCACGCGGCGCACAGCCGCTATCCGCCAGGACGATTTGGCGGGCCGTACGGCGGCGGGCCGACCTCGACAGCGTGGAGTTGGCAGGCCCTAATCGTCTCATTCCTCGAACGCGGCGACGCCTATCGCACCGGCAGGATAGGCGATGCCCTGTTAAACAAGAGCGTGGCCACGAGCATGGGCCTTCAAATCCTCCTTTGCCCGACGGGCGCATGGCTCAGCGACGGTCCGCGCACCGACGCGGGAAATCTCGACGGCGTCCCGGTCGGCCGCACCACGTACAAGGCGGTCAGCGGATCGAATTGGGGACAAGACCATACGCAGCCTGGCAGCCCGTGGATCTCCACCCAATGGCCGAATAAGGGAACCAACGGTTCTTATGACGGCGTCGATGACGGCGATGGGCCGATGTTTCGCTCCGACTACAAAACGCGCCGCGGTAAAGACAACATCTTCGACGGAACGAGCAACACGCTCTTGGTTGGCGAGGACCTGCCGGATGCGAACATTTGGCTTTCCTGGCCTTACGCCAACAACGCCTACGGCACGTGCGCGATCCCGCCAAACGTCTTTAAGTTTCCGCCCACCGATTGGCCGAACACTTGGAGCTTTCGCAGTTGGCACCCCGGCGGGCTGAACTTCGCTCTGTGCGATGGCTCGGTGCGATGGATCGACGACCGCGTCGAGCTGAGGGTCTATCGCGCTTTAGGGACCATCAACGGCGGTGAAATCGTCGGCGACGGCGCATGGCATTGAGGGGCAAATCCATGAGCCAGGATGCCTCAAAGGGCACCGTCGTCCTATTCTCGCGATTGGTGCCGGTAGCACTCTGTATCGTTTGCACGGCGCCTTTTGTTGGGCTGTTGGCGTCCGGCGACTCGATCGTGTCGGATCCGGCGCGCGATTTCGGATCGCTGCACCTGCCCCTGGCGGAATTCGCGCGTGAAGAATTATTGGCGGGGCGGCTACCGCTTTGGAACCCTTATGTGGGATGTGGCCAGCCCTTGCACGCCGCGCAACAAGCTTCGCTTTGCTACCCGCTCGCCATGCCACTGGTCGTGGCGTGCGGAGCCAATTGGGGGCTGAAGCTCTCGCTTTTCGCACATCTCTTGATTTGCTTTTCAGGCGCATACTGTTTGGCGCGGCGTCTGAACATATCCTACCTGAGTGCCGCATTTGGTGCCATGGTACTGACATGGAGCGGGGCTTTGATGGGCCACCTCGCCGAGGGACATGTCAGCATGGTGTACCAATCGGCACTCGTCCCCTGGTTTTTTCTCGTGCTAACGAATCTGCTCGCCCGACCGGGGCCAATCGCGGCCGCACGGCTGGTCGCGATGGGGTCGCTGTGCGCGCTTGCCGACCACCCACAGGTTCTCTATTACACGTTCATAGGCTGCGCCCTTGTCACCACATGGTCGCTGTGCATGGGTCAGGCGGCGTCCCACCGCGGACGCGTCATCGGCTGGGTCGCGGTCGCGGGAATGGCTGTCGCGCTGATCGCGGCAGTGCAACTTGTCCCCGCCATCGAGTTACTGAGCGACGGACTGCGCGAGTCGGGGCGCGGCAGCAGCCGGTTTGGGGGTACCTACGCTCTCGACGGGGCCGACGCCGCCAGGATGCTGATGCCTTTTCTGAACGGATCCCCTTTTGCGCAGGTGCTGCAATTTGACGGCAGTGACCATTATCACGAGCGCGTTGTTTATCTCGGACTGGCCGCCCCTGTGCTCGCCGCCTACGGACTGTCGCGCGCCGCGACGGCGCGTTGGCAATGGGCGGCCGCATGGAGCATTGTGCTGGCGCTTGGGGTCGCCTTTGGCGACAGCACGCCGGCATTCGCCGTGCTCGGCCGAGCCCTGCCAGGATTGTCACTGTTCCGGTGCCCTGGTCGCGTGTTTTGTATCGCTTCTCTGCCCGCGGCCCTACTCGCGGCAAAAGGCCTCGACGCCGTGTCGCACGGAGACGCGCGGGCTGCCGGCGCGGCTTGGACGCGATTCGTGGCCCTTCTGCTCGCCGGCGCGGGCATCATTGCCTACGCGGCGATGTCCCACGCTCCGGCGTTCGATGGCGATCGCTACGTACAGTACCTGCGAACGCACCTGACCAACGACTTGGTGCTCTGGGCCATCCTGGCCGTCGAGCTCGCGGCGGTATTCGCGTTGTCGACCATATGGCGGCTGCGCGGCTGGATCATTTCGGTATCAATAATCTACGTGGCGGCCTTTGATCTGGGCTACTTCAACGTCCGAAACTTCCGCATGGGGAACCGCGAATCGTTCAGCGTGAAGCTGCCGCCGGCCGATTCGATGGCCAGGTCCGTCGACGCGCCCAATTTTCCGCATATCATCTTCGACGGCCTGCGGTACTCCCGTTGGGTGCGCGCGACGATCGTTGGCCGCCGATTGTCGGTTGCCACGTACGACGGCGGAGTGCTGCCCAGCGCAACCGCGCGGCTTTACAAGGCGATCGAAGCCGATTCGCCGCCGACGTTGGCGCTGGCCGCGTGCGCCTTCCTCTGGTCAGCGAACGAAGGGAAATACGAACGATTGCCTGTTGCGCTACCACGATTGCGATTCGTCGGCGTGAATGACGCGGCGATTGTCGATGCGCTGATCGAAGACGTGCCGTATCGAAACTTGGATCGCATGCGCAAATGCGAGCCGGGAACGGTTCGCGTGATAGATGACCTTCCAACTCGCATGGCGATCGACGTCGACGCCCCGACCGCGGGACGATTGGTGCTAGCCGACACGTGGTATCGCGGCTGGAAGGCCACAGTCGACGGCGATGAGGCGGCGATCGATCGCGCCCACGGAGTCTTTCGCAGCGTAAGCGTCCCAGGTGGCAGTCACCGAGTAGTCTTTGTGTACGAACCGGTCTCGTTTCGGCTGGGAGTAATTGGGTCGGCCCTGGGTGTCGTCCTTTGGTCCGGGCTCCTCGCGTTCGGCATATGTCGACATCGAGCAGAACGCTGCTTGGGTTAGGCAACGGGAGCACGACCTTGGCGAATTCGGAAAATCGACCAGACATGGCGCCGCCGGGCGCTTGCGCCCGCTCCGCGGGTGATATTACGGTGGGCGCGGCGACCCATTGGTATCTGACCGGGCTGATTGCGGCACTCGCGTTTTCGTTCGGTTCTTACATTTCCCCGCACCCCTCGTCTGATGTGCCTGAAGACCGCGAATGGTTCGACAAGGTCACATGGATGGACGGCCGCTGGTACAAACAAATCGCCACCGAAGGGTATCATTACGACACAACGACGCACTCAAGCGTCGCATTCTTCCCAGTCTACCCGCTGTTGGTCCGCGCGCTGATCACGCTTACCGGCATGAGGGCCGAGGCGGCGCTGCTGGTCATATCGAACATGTCGTTGCTGGCCGCCCTAGCGATGTTGGCGTCCTATGTTCGCGACCGCTATGCCCAGGCCCCGACTGAGCTGGGCGATTACACGCTCTTGGCCGCGGCGTTGTTTCCCACCGGCTGCTTCTTCCGCCTTGCCTACAGCGAATCGACTTGCTTGCTGCTGGTAGTTCTTGCGATGTATGGCATGTTGCGTCGCTGGCCGCTCTGGTCAATCGCGTTCGCCATCGGGCTGGCGACCGCGGCTCGTCCCGTTGGCGTGGCGCTTTTAGCGCCTTTCGCGATCCATATCGTCCGTACGGTCGTCGCCTCCCACCGCGACGAGTCGCGTGGAAAGGGGGCGGAACAGACGCCGCGAGGCGTGGTGGGTGCGAGCGGTTGGCGTTGGCGCCTTCACTCGCTGACTCATTCCATCTTTCGTTCGCTCGCCAACGGGCGGGCCGCGCCCACCCTACGTCTCATCGCGCCGCCTCTCGCGCTCTACCTTCCCGTCGCCTGCTGGGGCCTTGCTAGTTTCGTCGCCTATCAAGCCTATGCCTTCGGCGAGCCACTCGCAGCCGTGAAGACGCAGGCGCACTGGAGCATCCGTCCGGCCACGCCGTGGTACGAGAAGGCGGTCGCGCTCGCTACCCTTGAGCCTATCCGCTCCGTCTACGACAGGCGGTCGCCAGCGTTCTGGGGGAGAGATCAGAGCGAGATGCCATGGTTTAGTCTGCACTTCGCCAACCCGATTTTTTTCGCTGGAGCCATCGCGCTTCTGGCATTTGGCACCTGGCGCGGGTGGCTTTCGCTTGAGGAAATATCCCTCGGCGCGCTGATGCTGCTGATTCCGTACGTGACTCGCGCTTATGAAATGGGGATGGGCTCGATGGGACGCTTCGTGGTCATCGTCGTTCCAATCTACCCCGTCGTAGGCCAGGTGCTCCTACGTTTTCC
>DATLQY010000188.1:0-4611 GCA_035534975.1 Pirellulales bacterium | reverse complement strand
GGTCGGGATCGGCCGGCGGCGGGCACCTTTGTTCTCTTCGCGCACTTCTGTTTCAATTCTGTCTGCCAAGGGCTTCCCACAACGATCGTTGTCGGTTGACAAATGTTTTTGTGCCCCACGCGCCGCGCCGTGGGCCTCGGGCACCAGCAATTGCGTGAAATCGGCGTTCCGACACGGGTTTTGCCGCAGAAATCGAGGTCTCGCGGCATCTGGCACGCGCGTTGCATTAGGCCGGTGTCAATCAATCGACCAAACCAGACCTTATGGAAAGGACTCAACATGACCTCCGCAGCCGTCGCCACTCCTCCCGCCGACCACAACACCCAGCTCGCCGGCCAACTCGAGTTGACGCTTTCGATCAGCGAGTCCAACGTGGTGGCCTATCTGTCCGGGTTCCCCTCGACCGAATTGCGCGAGGCGAAGGCCGTCGAGGCGCTCAAGGTGGGCGTGATCGCCATTCAGTCGGCCAGCCCGACCTTGGACACTCGCGTTGTCCAGGAAAAGTTCAGCGAAATGCGCGGGCAATTGGGCGATTTTGTCGACGAGTTCCAGACGGCGATGAAGGACGACTTGAAGCATTACTTTCAGGACAAGGACGGCCAGGTCCCCCGCTCGCTCGACGCCGTATTTGGACCCGAGGGACGCTTGGGCCGCACGCTGCACGATTTCTTCGGTCCCGAAGCCGGAAAGGTCGCGCGGCTGTTGCAGACCCAGATTGGCCCGGAAAGCGCGTTCTCGCGAGCGCTCGATCCCAAGAACAAGGATGGCATCATCGCCCGGATCGAAAAGGCTGTCGAGAAGCTCGTCCAGAACCGCTTCGACGAGCTGCTCGGCGAGTTCTCGCTCGACGACGACGAATCGGCGTTGGCGCGCCTGCAAAAACTCTTCACCGGGGCCCTCAGTGAGATCCGTACCGCCGTGGGCGTCCGTGAGGCAGAGGCGGGACACAAGAAACAGGGGCACGTCAAGGGCATGGAGTTCGAAGAAGATCTCTACACTCCGTTCGCCGAGCTGGGCCGTCAGCTCGGCGATGAAACCGAGTGCGTTGGCGATATCAAGAGCGCGTCGGGCAAGAAGACCGGCGACTACGTCGCCACGTTGGGCGAGACGACCGGCGCTCCCGGCCTACGCATCGTCGTCGAAGCCAAGAACAAGAAACTGAAGTTCAAGGATGCGATCGACGAGCTGCAAGAGGCGAAGCAAAACCGGCAGGCCGACCGCGGCATTTTCGTCTATGCCAAAGGCTGCGAACCTTTGGAAGTCGGCGACTTGCGGATGGCGGGCGAGGACGTGTTCTGCACCGTCGACTGGGACCGCGTCCAACGCGGCGAGCCGCTCACGTACCTGGACGCGGCGTACAAGATCGCGCGCACGCTGGCGGTCGCCACGGTTCGCAAGGACGCGGCGGGCGAGTTCGATCTGCAACTTCTGCAAGAGCAGGTCGACGGGCTTGTCGTGCTCACCGGTCGGATTGGTGAAATCATGACCAAGGCCAAGACGGTGCGTTCAAGCGGCGAACAAATCGAGAAACTGGCCGACGAAATGAGGCAGGGTATGGACAGCCGCCTCGCCGCGATCGTCGCCATGCTCCGCCGCGGTCCCGACGCGGATTGAACGACTAACTGAACTCGTTCCTTTCCGACGACGGGCCCCCGGATCATCGTTCCGTTTCCCGCCCTCCGCCTTCCGGATTCCGCTCCTCAAGTCCGATGGGCCGGCCGTCGAGCTGCCATTCGGGGTCGAGCGTCACTGTGGATCACTTCCGGTTGGTCGTGCCCGCCGCCGTGCTTGAAGCCTTTACCCCCGTGGTCGCTTGTTACCACGATCAACCAGTCTTCGCCGGCAGGGTCCTTGCGAGTCGATAGCGCCTCGACGACGCGGCCGATGTGGGCGTCGACCTGTTCGATCGCGTGGCGGTAGCCGGGCATGGCGGGGTGAAACCCGTTACGGTGGCCCGAGGCATCGACCTGCGCAAAATAGAGAAACAGTGCCGTGGGGTCTAGCCGATTCGTTCCTTGCCGACCAACGACCGCAAGGCCGGGGGAACCAGCACGCTGCCGTCGGCTTGCTGGTAGTTCTCGATGATCGCGATCAAGGCCCGGCTGATGGCGATCGCCGTGCCATTGAGCGTGTGCACGAACGAGGTCCCTTTCTCGCCCTTGTTTCGGTAGCGGATGCCCAGCCGCCGCGCTTGGTAGTCGGTGCAGTTCGAGGTGCTGGTGACCTCGCCGTATTCGCCGTGCTCGCCGCGGCCGGGCATCCAGGCCTCCAGGTCGAACTTGCGGTAGGCCGGCCCGCCCAGGTCGCCGGTGGCCGTGTCGACCACGCGGAAGGCGATTCCCAGCCCGTCGAACAGCCTGCACTCCAGCTCGCAGAAATATTCGAGCATCGGCCCGCTGGCGTCGGGGAGAGTGAAGGCGAACATCTCGACCTTGGTGAACTGGTGAACGCGGTACAGCCCGCGCGTGGCGCGCCCGTGGGCGCCCGCCTCCGTGCGGTAGCAATGGCTGATGCCGCAGACCTTGATCGGGAGCTGTTCGGCTTCGAGAATCGTGTCGGCCAACAGCCCGCCCAGCGTGATCTCGGCGGTGGCGACCAGGCTCAGGTCACTGTCGGCGATACTGTAGATTTGCGTTTCGGGCCCGCGAGGTATGTAGCCCGTGCCCTGCAGGATTTCGTTGCGGGCAAGGTCAGGGGTGATCGTGGGGGTGAAGCCCTCGGCGATGAGCAAGTCGAGCGCGTAGCGCTGCAGGGCCAACTCCAAGAGCACGGCGTCGTTCTTGAGAAAGTAAAAGCCATGGCCGGCCACCTTGGCCCCGCCGTCGAAGTCGAACAGCCCCAAGCGCTCGCCCAACGCGACATGATCGAGTGGTTTGTAGTCGAACATGGGGGGCGAGGCCTTCCCCTTGCGGACTTCGAGGTTGGCCTGGTCGTCGGCGCCCAACGGGGCGTCGGGGTGCGAAAGGTTGGGGATCGTCCGCGCGATCGCATCCATCTCGGCGAGCACGGCATCGAGCTGGGCCTGGACGGCGGCGGTCTGCTCGCGCAATTGGCGCCCCTCGTTCTTGCGCAGCTCGCGCTCGGCGGCCGCCTTGGCCTTGCCAATGCTCTTGGAGACTTCGTTGGCCCGCTGGTTCAAGCCATCGACGTCGGCCTGCTTTTCGCGGCGTTCGGCGTCGAGCGCGACGAAGCGGTCGACGTCGGCCTTCGAGCCGCGGCGAAGGCAGTTTTCCTTGACGAGCGAAGCGTTTTCGACGATGAGTTTTCGGTCGAGCATGGGTGGCAGAAGGATGAAGGATGAAGGATGAAGAAAAGCCGTCACGGTGGCTGGGTCAGAGCGTAAAGCGATGCCCCGGTGGCCATTGTTCCGGGGCATCGCTGACGCTCTGCCACCAGCCACTATCTTCTCGTGTTCAGACGCTGATCTTGCTCAACTCCCGCCAAAGGAAAGCGCTGGCCTTGATGCCGCGATGGTAGTCGGCCAGGCAGAATTTTTCGTTGGGGCTGTGGGTGTTGTCGTCGTTGAGCCCCCAGCCCAAGAGCAGCGTATCGACTCCAAGCTGCTGGCGGAAGGTCGAGACGACGGGTATCGAGCCGCCCTCGCGAATGAAGACCGGGGCGGTGCCGAAGCCCTGCTCGATGGCCCGCGCCGCCGCGGCCATATAGGGGCTGTCGAGAGGCACGACCACGCCCGGCGCCCCATGGTAGGCGATCAACTCCAAGGCAATACCCGGCGGCACGAGCCGCCGCAGCATCTCCTCGAGCGAGCGGTGGATCTTGACCGGGTCCTGACACGGGACGAGACGAAAGCTGAACTTGGCGCCCGCGCGCGCCGGCAGCACGGTCTTCGAGCCTTCGCCCTGGTAACCGCTGAAGAGGCCGTTGATATCACAGGTGGGCCGGGCCCAGCGACGTTCGAGCGTGGTAAACCCCTCCTCGCCCGTCACGGCCGTCACGCCGATTTGCTGCATGAACTCTTCCTCGTCGAAACCCAAGGCCGCGAATTGGGTTCGCTCGGCGGGGGCCAACGGAACCACGTCGTCGTAGAAGCCGGGCACCTGCACTTGCCCGCGCTCGTTGAGCAAAGCCGCCAGCATCCGCGTCAGCGCGTTTGCCGGGTTGGTCACCGCTCCCCCGAACGTGCCCGAATGGAGGTCTTGCTTGGGGCCGGTGAGCCGCAGCTCGAAATAGGCGATCCCCTTCAGCCCATAGGTGATCGCGGGACGACCGGGTCCGAACTGGCTCGTGTCGCTGATCACGACCACGTCGCATGCCAGCCGCTTTTTCTGAGCGCCGATGAACGACTCGAGGTGGGCGCTGCCGACCTCTTCTTCTCCCTCGATCAGGAACTTCAGGTTCACCGGCAACCGCCCCTCCGAGCGAATCCAGGCCTCGGCGCTTTTCACGTGGGTCAGCATCTGTCCCTTGTCGTCGGTGGCGCCGCGCGCGAAGAGATTGCCGTCGCGGCGAGTCGGTTCGAAGGGTGGAGAGAGCCATTCGCCCAGCGGATCGGGCGGCTGCACGTCGTAATGTCCGTAAACCAGCACCGTGGGCGTCCCCGGCGCGGCGATCGACTCGGCATAGACGATCGGGTGGCCGGCCGTTTCGCAC